>CAMNNS010000095.1 GCA_946545765.1 uncultured Bacteroidales bacterium
GTTTCCTCCCGATGGCTTTTTTGCAGCTACTTCTCAAAGTCGTTATGATGCTGTGCTAACTATGTATCATGACCAAGGGCTTATCCCTTTTAAAACTTTAGCATTTGATACAGGGGTGAATTTTACAGCAGGGCTACCAGTTGTTAGAACCTCTCCCGATCATGGAACTGCATTTGATTTGGCGGGGCAAAATAAAGCCAATCCAATGTCTATGTTATCTGCAATATATTTAGCAGTAGATGTTTATAGGAATAGAAAAAGATATGATGAGATTCATTCCAACCCTTTGACAGCTAAGATACCTGGGCAAATCCAAAAACCATATCAAAATAGATTTACTCCTCAAAACGAGCCCGATGTGATAGATTTAGAAAATGATGAAAAGGAGACATTTAAAGAAGAAGAGACGAATTAAAATATGATTGACCCAATACGTTTATATACAGATGGTTCTTCTAAAGGGAATCCTGGACCTGGCGGTTGGGGAGTAGTTTTAATTTGGAAAAATCACAGAAAGGAAATTAGTGGTGGAGAACAATATACAACTAATAACAGAATGGAATTAACTGCTGTTATTGAGGGGCTTAAAGCTATCAAGAAAAAAGATATTCCTGTTTATATTTATAGCGATTCCTCTTATGTTGTTAATGCTATAGAGAATAATTGGTTGCAAAATTGGGTATTACAAGGCTTTAAAAAGAAATTAAACGAAGATTTGTGGAGAGAGTATATATCTGTAGCACAAGATTTTAAAGAACTCAAATTTAATTGGATTAAAGGCCATGCAGGTCATCCCGAAAATGAGAGATGTGACAAGATGGCTGTGGAGGAGGCTTCTAAATTTTCTAACGAAGATTCAATAACTAACAAGATATGAATGAGATTTTACAAAAAAGCAATCTAAAATATGCTATGATAGGGAGTGGAAGTTGGGCAACTGCACTTGTTAAACTTCTACTTAATCATCAAGATGAAATAGCTTGGTTTATAAGGGATCAGAAGAATATAGATAGAGTTATGAAAAATCATAGGAATAAATTTTATCTTAGTTCTGTCCTTCTTGAACCAGAAAGGCTTTATATGTCAACAAATTTAGATGAGATTGTCTCTTGGGCAGATGTACTCATTTTTTGTATCCCTTCTGCATATTTTATGGAGGTTATGAATAGACTTACGGTCTCTTTAGACAATAAATTTGTAGTCTCCGCTATTAAAGGTTTTGTTGGGGATAATATGACTATTGCGGAGTATTTTCATAATGTTCATAATATTCCATTTGATAGGATTGGTGTTGTAAGCGGTCCTTGCCACGCAGAAGAGGTTGGTATGGAGAGGCTTTCATATTTGACATTTACAAGTAAATATATAGATAATGCCCGTTTCCTTTGCGATGCTTTTGAGTGTAACTATATACATGCTACACCGGGTACAGATATTTATGGGGTAGAATATGCTGCTGCTTTAAAAAATATTTATGCTATTGCTGCAGGTATATCTCATGGTTTGGGCTATGGTGATAATTTTACATCGGTTTTGATGACCTCATCTTTTAAAGAGATAGTAAGATTTTTGGATACTACTCATCCCGATCCGAATAGAACAGTTAATACCTCTCCTTACCTTGGAGATTTGCTTGTTACAGGATATAGTCAATTTAGCCGCAATAGAACTTTTGGTAATATGATTGGTAAAGGTTATGATGTTCAAAGTGCTCAAATGGAGATGAATATGGTTGCAGAGGGTTATTATGCCTCAAAATGTATCTATGAGATAAATAAAAAATATAGAATAGATATGCCTATCGCTGAGGCTGTTTATGAAATTCTATATGAGAATAAATATCCCGATTATGTAATAAAAAGATTGACGAATAAGTTGTATTAAGATTATATGTTTACTATAAAATTAAATACAGAATTCGCAGAAAGTTTTCTCCCTAAAGAGTCTGTTGAATCTGGTATAAAAAAAGCACTATCTCATTTAGAGAGTTTAAAAAATGGGAGTGGTGCAGGTGGAGAAATGACAGGTTGGGTTAAATTACCTACTGAGATAGAGTCTTCTTTGTTAGAAGATTGTAAAAGGATAGCAATCTCATGGAGAGATAAATTAGATGTTGTTGTGGTGATAGGTATAGGTGGCTCTTATCTTGGTGCGAAATGTACATTAGAGGCTTTGTCTCCCTCATTTTCCCCTAATGGTAAAAAAGGATTTCCACATATAGTCTTTGCAGGATGTTCTTTATCAGAAGAATATATGTCCGATTTATTAGATTATCTAAAAGATAAATCGTATGGGTTAGTTGTTATCTCAAAATCGGGGACAACTATTGAGCCTGCTATTGCTTTTAGACTTCTTAGAAATAATATGATAGAGAGATTTGGGAAAGAAGAGACACAAAAAAGGGTAGTAACTATAACAGATAGGAATAGTGCATTGAAAAAGATGAGTGATATAAATGGCTACTATTCTTTACCATTACCTACTAATATTGGTGGGCGTTACTCAGTTTTGTCTGCAGTAGGACTTTTGCCTATATCTATTGCAGGTTTTGATATAGATTCTCTCATAGATGGTGCAAAATCTGCTATGGATAATTTATTAAGAGTAGAGATTACAAATCCAGCGTTAAAATATGCAGTCCTTCGTAATCTATTTTATCGCGAAGGAAAGAAGATAGAGATTTTTATAAATTATAATCCAAAATTAAAATTTTTTGGTGAGTGGCTAAAGCAACTTTTTGGTGAGAGTGAAGGTAAAATGGGTAAAGGTTTATTCCCTGCATCTTCTGAATTTACAACAGATTTACACTCACTTGGACAATACATTCAAGAGGGTGAGAGAATAATGTTTGAGACTGCAATTATTATTGAGAATAAGTCTGTTGCTGTTAATATCCCTAATTTAGAGGATAATTATGATGGATTGGATTATATTGTTGGAAAATCTATAGAAGAGATAAATAAGTGTGCCGAAGAGGGGACGAAAAAGGCACATTTCTCGGGTGGAGTTCCTAATATATCTGTAAGTATAGATAAGTTAGATGAGTATAATCTTGGTGCCATCTTTTATTTCTTTGAGGTATCATGTGCTATATCTGCATATATATTAGGGGTTAATCCTTTTGATCAACCTGGAGTTGAAGTATATAAAAAGAATTTGTATAAGTTGCTTGAATCTTAATTTTTATCTTTTAGATTCTAATAGATGATTTTATATGAATGAGTTGAATCCACTACTTACTGATTTAGCACTAATATTATTAGTTGCAGGAGTTGTTACAATTATCTTTAAGGCACTCAAGCAACCTGTTGTATTGGGATATATTATAGCGGGCTTATTAACAGGACCTTATGTGTCGTTTATTCCAACTGTAACAGAAATATCAAGTGTTGAGTTTTGGGGAGATATAGGTGTGATATTCTTATTATTTTGTTTGGGGTTAGAATTTAGCTTTAAAAAGATAGTAAAAGTAGGTGGACCAGGTGCTATGTCTGTTTTGGCAGAAGTTATAATGATGTTTTCTATGGGTTTTTTGGTGGGTTGGATATTTGGCTGGAATACAATGACTTCTATCTTCTTAGGGGCAATTTTGGCAATATCTTCTACTTCAATTATTGTTAAAACCTTTGATGATTTAGGGATAGGAAATAAAAAGTCTTCTCACTTAACGATAGGGTCTTTGATCTTTGATGATTTGGTAGCAATTCTTCTAATGGTTCTGCTACCTACTTTAGTGATAAGTAAAACATTTAATGGTGCAGAACTCTTATCCAAGATATTCTACATTGCCATATTTCTTTTATTATGGTTTACTGGTGGTATATATTTAATTCCTTCATTATTTAGGAAACTAAAAAAGTACCTTACGAGTGAGACACTTATTGTTATCTCCCTTGGTTTGTGTTTTTTAATGGTAGTTGTTACCGTTAAAGCAGAAATCTCTGAAGCGTTAGGGGCTTTCGTTATGGGTTCTATTTTATCTGGTACTATTCAAAGAGATAAGATTGTAACATTAACCAAACCGATAAAAGATTTTTTTGGAGCAATCTTTTTTGTTTCTGTGGGAATGCTTGTTGATCCAACTATCCTTCTTCATTATTGGCCTCATATATTGGTAATATCATTTGTGTTATTAGTTATAAAACCAATCTCTTTAATAGTAGGTTTTTTATTTAGTGGTCAAACTCTAAAGGTCGCTATCCCTGCTGGTATATGTTTATGTCAAATAGGAGAATTCTCATACATTATAGCTCAATTAGGCAAGGAACTGGAAGCTACTCCAGATTATCTTTATCCAATTGTAGTTGCGGTATCTATAATAACAACTTTTGCTACTCCATATTGGATAAAAATAGGAGATAAGATGTATGACTATATATATAAGCACTCCCGTCCAAGTTGGAGAAAAGTGATCGAAAAATTAGGTACTGGTCAGAAGACTTTCAATCAACAAGCTAACTGGAGCAAGTTATTGAAAAGTTATTTTACAAGAGTTTTTATTTATTCTGCATGGGGAGCTACTGTAGGATTAATTTGTATAGGATTTGTATATCCTTATATTCAAAAATTATTAGGAAATGCTCTGTGGGTTAGAATATTAATGTTACTTATTACCCTTATTGCAATGTCTCCTTTTATTTGGGCACTATTAAAGAAGAAGGATAAAGATGAGCTTTATGATAAAATATGGGAAGATCAAAGATTTTATCGTGGACCTCTAATGTTTATGGTTGCATTTAAATACATTTTAGCGATTATTGCTGTTGCTACCGTAGCATCTATTTATATTACTGCTCCAACAGGTTTTATTTTTCTGTTAGGTGCTGTAATTCTTGTAGTTGTAGTGTTATCAAACCATATTAAAAAGTATTACGGAAGGATAGAGAACAGATTTCTTACGAATCTTAATTCAGAAGGTGGACACAGGTTTATAATACCGCGAGATATGGCTAATGAGATGCATATGGAGAAGTGTATTATTGGGTCAACTTCATATTTGGCAGGAAAAACAATTGGACAAACTCATCGCGATAAGGATACTGGTGCGTTGGTTATTCAAATTAATAGAGGTGGATTAATAATAGATTTGCCCCATAAAGATGAGGTATTTTACCCATCAGATGAAATTATGCTTCTTGGGTCCGATTCGCAATTAAAATCTTTTATTTTGCTTTCTGAGAATAATAAAAATGTAGAAGAATATTCTGAAAACAGAAAGGATGCTATAGAAATGAAACTGTTTCAAATTACTTTAAATAAGAGATCTCCATTAGTAGGTGAAGGTGCCAACATTACTTCATTAAGGGATAAATTTGGTGTTTTGATTATAGGGGTAGAAAAAAATGGTGAAGATAGCTTCTTGCGCCCCACATCTTCTGTTTTAATAGAAGAAAACGATACGGTTTGGCTTGTAGGGAATAAAGAGTCTATTTCAAGATTAAATGTAGAGTAGTTTTATTGTTATGAAATTCCTCGAACAGGTAGCAGAGTTATTTTTATCTAGGGAAAAATTAGGTGTTTTAGATAGAGAGCAAGATTATCTATCTAAAATAACATTTGTATTCCCAAATAGAAGATCGGGATTGTTTTTTAAGAAATATCTGAGTGAAAAATATAATAAGCCGTTACTCTCTCCTAAAATTATAACTATAAGTGACTTATTTGGTTATCTTAGTAATACAAAAGTCGCCGATAATTTAACTCTGATGTACTATTTATGGAAGGCGTGGAGTAAAAAGTGGGATGAAAGTTTAGATGATTTTTTCTATTGGGGCGATATTTTGCTATCCGATTTTTCTGATGTAGATCAATATTTAGTTGATGCAAAACAGCTATTTACGAATGTTGATGATTTATCTACTATTAAAAGTGATTTTAGTTGGATGACCTCTGAGCAAATTGATGCGACAGAAAAAATTGTAGGGATAAAAGATTTTTGGAAGAGAGTGTTAAATAATAACGGAAGTTATGGGGAAGAAGATTATAATCAGATGTTTAAACAGAAATGGAACTCTCTTTTTGATGTTTACTCTACATTTAAAAATTCTTT
>CAMNNS010000096.1 GCA_946545765.1 uncultured Bacteroidales bacterium
AGCTGCTTTAGTTCTATGATGGGCAGTTATATCTAAGTCTATATCTTTTGGATCTCCATTAAGGGCTACCTTACTCCCTTCCTCAACAATGAAATCTCTTGCCGCTAAACCCATTAAAACAAAATGGTATTTACCCTCGGATATTACATAATTACCTGTTAGGCTAAATTTATCCTCTGCAGGAGCGACATTTATACCAATGTTACCCCTCCCTTTAGCCTTAACTATATCACCAGCGTTTTTGTTAATTTCTAACCAAATTTCTGCATCGGGAGTGGCATTTACCTTAACATCTACAGCAAGATTAGTCTTACTGTTTTTATCTATTTTTTTAGCTAAATATATAGAGTCGTATGGGTCTATATATCTATTTTTTTTCTCCTCTACAAAGGTTAGAAGTTCTGTTTTTGTAGCTTTTGATGAGCCACTTAGAGGGATATGTATGTGAGTTTTAGCCTCTGTCCTAAGGTTTAAATCTATAAGTAAATTTTCTAAAGTACCTTTAAGCCCCACCGTTCCTGTTACAATTCCATTACCGTAAAAATCTTCGTTATCTTTAAATTTTGTATTAAGGGCATGAACTCTACGGAGTCTTAACTCTGTGTTAATCTTAATATTTTTAAAGTTATTATATGTTACTCCCCCCTTTATAGTCGCTTTTCCACCAAAGTTATCCGACAATGTGCATTTAGATAAATCTACTCCGTTCTCAGTAATTGATATTGCACCATTTAGAGTATATGGAACTTTTGTATAATCTAATGTAAACTTATAGTTTTCAAAACTGCAATTTTCACCAATAACATTTAAATTATTAAGTGGTCCAAATATTTTGAGTTTACCATTTATCGCCCCACTTGTATTTGTTATTACAGACGATAATATAGGTTCAAAATAGTTGAGTGATAGGCTATTCAGAGTAGTCTCCAAGTTTAGATAAGAGTCCTTAGGTCTAAAATAGCCATCTACAGACATATTGGTTTTATTACCATCCTTTGATTTTAAAGATATTTTATAATTTTTATCTTCTTTATCCCAATTACCTTTAAAATCTAATTCGCCCAATGGGGTGTTATTTATCGAGATTGAATCACCAACAAAAGTGGCAAACATTCTTGTATTCTCTTTGTTATTAGATATTGCCGCACTTCCAGATATTAACCCGTTAAGTGCAAAAGGTTTAGATAAGAATTGATCAATTATCGCGATATTAAATTTATTCATTTTTATCCCCAAAGAGTCTGGTATGCTTTGAGAAAGGATACCATCTACAATTAAAGATTGGTCTCCATTCTTTACCATCAATTTATCTACACTAAGGAGAGAATCGGAATAAATTATTTGTGAAGGTAATATGTCCCATTTTACCCCTTTTATCTGTATATCAGATTCTTTTATATCTAATTGTATAGGGTAGCTTATATTTGATTTTATACCATTTAATGCCATCTCCTTATTCTCTAAAAATGAGAGAGCTGCATTTAAATTAGTTCTGTTTAACCCTGTTGTATCATTTCTGAATTTAACATCTAAATCAAAATTATTATCTGCCCCTCTTACAGAAATTCTTGTGCTGTCTATCTGTAAGTCACTAAATTTAATCTCTTTGCTAAATAGATTTGCTACGAGAATAGAATCTCTGTTTCTTACATTAAATCTTAAGTTTTTTAGATAGTTTTCTTTATAAGCAATCCTTCCACTATTAAGCGATATTCTAAAGTCGTCATTGTCTGCTATATCAACACTTAAAGAAGAGCCATTTTGTATATATAGTCCATCCATTAAAAGTGCACAGATCCCTTGAGTATTAAATGTCTCTAATGTTAAGTTATACTTAATTTGATAATTTACACCGCTATGATTCTTTGCATCACTCCTGATAAGATTTTTAAAGTGCTTATTTACAATTAAATCTCTAAGTTCTTGAGAAAAATTTGTTATCATACCGCTCCCCTCAAATCTTCCCTTCAAAAAATCTGATATTATCTCTACATAGTATTTCTCATTTCTATAATCTGAAGCGAGAAGGATATTGCCTAAATTATGAGTGGCGTTATCTACTCTAAATGTGGCATTTGAAATTTTTGCTTTACCGAATATCTCTTTATCGTCATTTAATACAAAATTTGTATTTAGTGTAAGACTAACTTCCGATTCTCTATCTTGTTTTTCTAATCCTAAAGCTTTTAAATTAGCGTACGGAACATTTGCAAAGAAGTTATAAACTCTATCCCCTTTATTAGATGTTGGTATCTCCCCTTCAAACATTAAATCAATAGCAGGATCGTGAGCTATAATTTTTCCTTGGAAAATATTCTTGGAATATCGGCCTTTTACAAATGTATTTGTTAAGTTATAACTTTTTATTTTTAAGCTCTTTATACTTACGCTATCTATCAAAATAGTTGTGTTTTCGCCCCTCCCTTTTATCGCAAGTTTTGCTGTACCATTAAAGTTGCCAATCAAATCCCCCCCAATTATAGATGAAACATTAAAATTATTACTATTTATTTTTCCTCGAATATCAATCCCTTCTAAAGGATTTTCTCTGTTTATTGCTAAATTTAAATCTGTAGAACCTCCTGCCCCTTCAAGCACACCGCTTACATTTAGATTATTTAATTTTCCTTCTACTTCTCCATAATATGTAAAAATTGCAAGAGGAGGCATCTCTTCCAAAAATTTAATTCTTTCTTCACCAGTTAGGTCTGCTAATATTCTTGATAAATCATTTCCGTTGGTAGTGATACTATTAAGGGATAATTTGAGATAACTGTTATTTGCATCTGGCAATCCTATTATTTTAACTTTTGGTATTGATATATTTGTTTCTCCCCCCAAACTGGTAATATATATCTTCTCTCCCAGTAGGTTGTTTATAGTTCCTGATAGCTCTCCGTTTAGCGATAGCACAAGGGTAGAGTTCTTTAATCCGGGTGACAACTTGCTTAGAGTAACAAAATTTAATAAAGAGTTCTGGAGCTTTGCCTCTAATTTTACCGAGTCTGTAAAATAGGCGAGAGTCTTGGCATTGTTATAGTTCATAGCAAACTCAGAACCTTGTAGTTTAGTATGGCCATCATCGAGTATAAAACTGTTTATAGATGCTCTTTTATCTGTAACAAGCACATCGCCCGAGAGATTTCTTATCTTAAATGCACTTTTGTCTATACCATTTAAATAGTCTAATTTAACCTTTATGCTATCTTTGTCGCCACTTTTATAAGAAATTTTATTAGCTTTAAGATTGATGTTTCTTACATTGAGGTCTGAAAAATCGATAATGTTTTTATCTGAATCATTCCTCATTTTTAAGGGGTTAGATAGTGTAAACCTAAAATTTTTAACCTCTAATTCGTTAAGGGTAAGGAATAAATTAGACCCCTTTTTTTCTTTCTCTTTCTTTGGGAAAATTCTATCTATGTTGGAAGCCTCTTTCTCATATTGAAGATTAAAAACGCCACCATCTATTTTTAATTTAGTAATAGAAATAGGTTTTTTAAAAAGATTGGAAAAAGAATAGAACAATTTTAATGACTCTATTTTAACCAAAGTGTCGTCTTGGTTATACCTCTTTTTAAATTGCTTAATTTCCTCTGTATAATTATCTGATGTTATGATAAAATCCTCAACAGTAATATTAAAAGGGGTTACTTTTATCTTGTTTAGTTCAATCTTACCATTTACCTCTTTCTCTAATTGTGAGAGAAAGAGATTTGCAAAGTACCTTTGAACAGGGGAGATATTTACCAATAGAATTAAAAGCAAAATGAGTGCAAAAATCGCCCCTATAATATATGTGGTTATTTTTAGGTATCTATTCATTCATGAATCCCGATAAGAATTAACAAATTTAAATAAAATTATCATTAAATTTGCCAATAGCTATGACAGATAATTCAAATTTAATTTTAGGGATAGAATCCTCTTGTGATGATACTTCTGCTGCAGTTATAAAGGATGAGTATTTGTTATCAAGTGTAATAGCATCTCAGAAGGTTCATGAAAAATATGGTGGGGTAATCCCAGAGTTAGCTTCGAGGGCTCATCAAACGAATATAGTTCCTGTTGTAAGCCAAGCACTTAAAGAGGCAAATGTAACAATAGATGATATAGATGCTATTGCCTATACAAGGGGCCCCGGTTTATTAGGTTCTCTTTTAGTTGGGACTTCGTTTGCCAAAGGGTTATCTATATCTTTGGATAAACCTTTAGTAGAAGTCAATCACTTACAAGGGCATATCTTATCTTGTTTTATTAAAGAAGAGGGCAAAGAGAATAAATCTCCCCATTTCCCTTACCTGACATTATTGGTATCGGGAGGGCATACACAGATAGTTAAAATTAATGACTTTTATAACTTTGAGATATTAGGACAAACTATAGACGATGCTGTTGGAGAGGCATTTGACAAATGTTCAAAGATGTTGGGGCTTGGTTATCCGGGAGGACCTATAATAGATAAATTAGCTAAAGAAGGAGACTCTAATAAATTTAAATTCAATCTTCCGAATATAAAAGACTTAGATTATAGCTTTAGCGGAATTAAAACCTCGTTATTGTATTTTTTAAGAGATAGACTTGCAGAGAATGAGAATTTTATAGAAGAGAATAAAAATGATATATGTGCGAGTTTCCAAAAAGCTCTGATAGATATTTTAATGAAAAAATTAATTTTAGCCACAAAGCTAACAGGTATCAACCAAATTGCTGTAGGTGGTGGAGTATCAGCTAATTCGGCTTTGAGAGAGAGGATAGAGGAGGAGGGGAGAAAGAGAAGGTGGATTACATTTTTACCAGAATTTAAGTTTACAACAGATAATGCCGCAATGATTGCAATATCGGGATTGTATAAATTTAGGAGAGGAGAGTACTCTACATTAGATAAATCTCCAATAACAAGAATGAGTAGATAAAATTATGAGAGAAGTTGAAATTTCTTTGCAGCCCAATGAATTAAATGACAAAGAGTTGTTGATTAGTAAATGTGCTCGTGCTTGTGGTTTAAAGAAAGAGATAATTTCTCATATAGAGCCTCTTAAACGTTCCTTAGATGCCCGAAGAGGAGAAATATCCTATAAATGTAAATATCAGATATATATAAAAGGGGAGAGAATTTCTCCACTCTATAAAATTCCCTCATATTTAGATTGTAGTAAAGGAGAAAATGTAATAATTATTGGGGCAGGACCAGCTGGTTTATTTGCTGCACTTACACTTTTACAAAATGGTAAACGCCCAATAATATTGGAGAGGGGTAAAGATGTTCATAAAAGAAAAGTTGATACAGCAAATTTAACACTTAATCAAGTAGTTAATTCAGATTCAAATTATTGTTTTGGCGAGGGTGGAGCAGGTACATTTTCCGATGGTAAATTATATACCCGATCAACCAAAAAAGGTGATATACGAGAGGTTTTATATCAGTTAATTAAGTTTGGGGCAGATGAATCTATCGCGATAGATTCTCACCCACATATTGGTAGTGATAAATTGCCAGCTATTATAGAGAATATAAGAAATTGTATTTTAGAAAAGGGGGGAGAAGTTCATTTTAAATGCAGGGTAAAGGATTTGAAACAGACTGAAGGTAATGGGATTAAAGGAGAAAAGTTATGGAGTGTTATATGTGATAAATATGATGAAGAGGGGAAGCACGAAGTGGAATTTGTATCTAAAAATGTGATTTTAGCTACAGGACACTCTGCAAGGGATATATATAATTTATTTGCAAATAAAGGTTGGGCAATTCAAGCTAAAGGTTTTGCCCTTGGTGTTAGGGCGGAACATCCACAATCATTAATCAATGATATTCAGTATCATAAGAAATATCAACCATACTTACCACCAGCCGAATATTCTTTAGTTACACAAGTTGAAGGGCGAGGAGTTTTCTCCTTTTGTATGTGTCCCGGGGGGATTTTATTGCCATCTGCAACCTCAAGGGGTGAGGTTCTGTTGAATGGTATGAGTAATTCTCTTAGGAGTTCAAAATGGGCTAATTCAGG
>CAMNNS010000097.1 GCA_946545765.1 uncultured Bacteroidales bacterium
CTATGCAGTATAAAGATGTAGCACAAGCAATTTTAAATAGTAAAAATTCCCGAGAAACAATAGGAGAAAATGGTTTAGAGATTTTGAATAGGGCAGATTCGGTAGAGAGTGTTGCTTTTATAGGTTTTTCTGCCCCGACAAATTGTGAAAAGGTCTTAATGAGATATTATAGAGACAGAAACCTTAAACAAAATATATCGGGATTAAAATCTGCATACTTTTATTGGGATTATTTCTCTCCTATGTTAAAAGCACCGCAAAATAGATCTTCTTTTTTAATATCTTCTTGTGTTCAAGAGTTTCCTTCTTCTCCAAGGTTAGAGATGAATGATTTGAAAGAGGCTAATTTTGAAATATATGGAGCTTCGGGAGAGATACAACAATGTTTAGTTGCCTCTAAATTGTTAGAGAAAATTAAAATGCAAGGGGGAGACCCTATCAATAGTGCAATAATTGTCTCTGATGAGAATTTGCTTTCTCCATTACTTAGCTCTATTCCCGATTCATATAAAAACTCTAAGGGTATTTTTGATATTAATATCACGATGGGTTATCCTCTCAAATTAACCCCTTTATTTTCTTTAATTGCCTCACTTATTAAAATACATAGTTTATGTAGACTCAGCGATAGCAGTTGTAATTATAGTGCAAATACTATTATAGAACTTTTATCTCATCCTTATATTGCAACTATAAATGGGGCGAATGCACTAAAAGAAGCACTATTAAAAAATAACAGATTTTATATTAGCCAAAACGAGTTTAATGCTTTATTCTTTGAGAATCAGAATGTAAAATTTTCTGAGCAGATTTTGAATCTTGTAAATAGAATAAAGCTCAATGAGTGTATGGTGGCAGCATTAAGTTCTACTTTTGATAGAGATGATTTGGTAGATAATATAGTTGATTACCATATACATTTCTTTGAGTATCTTCTAAATTTTGTCTCGTATATAGAGAGAGAGTATATAGTAAGTTATATAGACGCTTTAATATCTTTAAAGGATAAAAAAATATCTTTTACCAAGTATAGGACAATATACTCTATTATCAATAAAATTGTAAGTTCCTTATCTATAGCTTTTAAGGGAGAGCCACTAAAAGGGTTGCAGATAATGGGGCCTTTAGAGAGTAGAGCGTTAGATTTTGAAAATATAATATTTCTCTCCTTTAATGAGGGAGTTTTTCCTGCCAATGGTGAGGTGCGAAGTGCTATCCCTTATTTTCTCAGGAAATCTTATGGTATGCCCACTTATGAGAATAAAGATAGTATCTCTGCCTATAATTTTTATCGCCTGACTCAAAGAGCTTCTAATATCTATCTAATATATGATACTAATACTCAGGAGACTCAACTAAAAGAAGAGAGTAGATTTATTAAACAATTAGAGTACGACTTCAAAAAGAAGTTATTACGCAAAGAGGTTGTTTTGTCTTATAATGTTGAGCAAATGGAGAGAGGGAGGGAGTTTTACAAGAGAGAATTTTTGGATAAACTTAAAAATCATACCTATTCTGCAAGTGCATTGAATAATTATATATCCTGCCCGTTATCATTTTTGTTTTCTAATATTTTAGGTTTTGGGGAGAGTACCCTCTTAAATGAAGATATAGATTCTTCAGCTTTTGGTACTATATACCATTCAGTTATGAGAGATTTCTTTGATGAAAATATCAAAAAGGGGGGAAATGTGTTTAGTATAGATAGATTGAAGAGTATAATCGACGATTTACTTTCAGATAAAAATATATACTTAGAAGATTTGGTCTCTTCTGCGTTTAAAAAAGAGTTAAAAATATCTGTCATAGAGGGGGAAAATTTAGTTATAAAGGAGTTAGTTAAAAAGTATGTAATCAATACAATAAAAGGAGATCTAAATCGTTTAGAGGGTGGTGAATTATCTTTTTCTTATCAACAAGGGGAGAAGGAAATAGAGTACAAAAACTTCTTAGGTCTTTTAAATATGAAAGCCTTTATAGATAGAATAGATCTTTCAAATGGTTCGTTATGTGTATATGACTATAAAACCGGCTCTATCGGCAATAACTATAAAGCAGAGGATTTAGAAAAAGATTTCGCATCTGTATTAGATAGTATCTTTGATATGAGCGGAGATAGAGATAAGTTTTATTCAATAATGTTCCAACTTATGTTATATCTCTCTTTATTAGACAAGGATAAGAACAATAAAATAAATTATAATTCTTCCAAAAATTATTATATCGGGATATATTACTTACAGAAGATAAATGAAAGAGGGGTGATAAAATATAAGATTACTAAACAGATGTTAGAGATGTTTGATAAAAGATTAGAGGGGTTGTTGAACGATATTTTAGATGTATCGGAAACTTCTGTATTTAAACAGAATAAATGGAGCGAAGGGTGTGCTTATTGTAGTTTTAATAAGTACTGTAATAGATAAAAAATGTATAAATGAAAAATAAAGAGAAGATATTATTATACAAAGCTTCAGCAGGTTCGGGTAAAACTCACGAACTAAGTAATACCTTTTCTAATTATATCATAGAGGATTACAAGATAGATAAAGAGTCTTATAAACATATAATGGCGGTAACCTTTACTAAAGCTGCTACAAAAGAGATGAAGGATAGGATTCTTTTGCTCCTTAGTAAAAGGGTAGAGTCTAAAGGAAAGGATAGTCAAATTGCTCAAGAACTACTTACAAAAATAGTTCACGATTACTCTATGTTTAAGGTATCTACAATAGATAGTTTCTTTCAGGCAGTCATTAGATCTTTTGCTTTTGAGATGGGGAGGCGTTCTTCTTATGATTTAATGTTAGATAGTAGTGTTGCCGTACAAGAGGCTTTAAATGGCTTGTATTCAGAATTTAATAAAAATAAGGGTTTGCTTGCTACAGTGCTTAATATATCTTTAGCAAAAATAGATAAAGATAAAAAGTGGGATTTTCGGGGAGATTTATTAGATTTTTTCACTAACATTTTTAACTATGAGTATTTTAATATAAGAGATAACTACTTAAAAATTAATTTACATGATGTAGAAAAAGATTTATATAATTATATCAAAGAGATCTATAAAAAAGTTGAGGCTGAGTGTGATAATATTATCGCTAAAATTCCTGAGGAATTAACTTGCGAGATGTTCTATAACAAATCAAAATCTAAGGTTTTTAAGTTTTTGTCAGACCCTAAGATGTATTTAGATAAAACCTCAAAATATGTAGATACAAGTATATTAAAAGTTATAGATCAGATAGGTGATAGTTGCATTGCTAAAAATGCTACAAATAATGTTAGGGTAAAGTTGTTATCATTTTTTGAGAGTATTGCTCAATCATTGCAAGAGATTAAAATTACTATCGCTGATGGAATCTTATATAATTCTTATAAAGAGATACTTAAAAATTTTAAGGAGTCTTCCTTGATCAAAGTTTTTGAGGAAAAATTAGAAGAGTATTGTAGTCGCGAGGGGATTCATTTGATAGAAAATGCCCCATATTTAATCAATAAGCTCATTTCGGGGTGTTCTACCCCATTTATATATGAAAAATTTGGTACAAGAATCAATCATTATCTATTGGATGAATTTCAGGATACTTCATGGGTGCAATGGAAAAATTTTACCCCTTTGATAAATGATTCTGTAGCGCAAGGTTACTCTAATATGATAGTTGGTGATGTCAAACAGAGCATTTATAGATGGCGTGGTGGAGATTGGGACATTTTAGATAAACAAATAGAGAAGGAATATTCTCAATTCATTAAAACTAATATTAAGAAGGAGAACTATAGAAGTTGTAGAAATATTGTAGATTTTAACAATCGTTTATTTTCATCAAATGGTGCTTCTATACCAAAATCTGTAGATGATTCTATATTGGCAAGTTATGATGATACGATGAGAGTTGCCCCGATTTATTCAGACTCTAAACAAGAGTTACCACAATCTAAGATAGATGAAAAAACAGAAGGTTTTGTTGAAGTAATAAGTATCGAGGATAAAAAAAGTGGACAATATGTAATATCGGCAGAACAGTTTATCAACTATAAAGTTATAGAGATTATAAATCGTTTGACTTCTTCTAAACTTCCGTTAAACAGAAGGTACAAAAAAAGTGATATTGCTATTTTAGTATCGAGTAGAAAGCAAGGTAATAATATTGTAGAGTTCTTGATGCAAAATGGTATTCAGGTTGTATCGGGAGAATCATTATTAATTGAGAGTAGTGACAGCGTTTTTACAATACTTGAGATTTTAAGATATATTTCTAACCCTAAAGAGAGTTTATTGCAAGATGTCTATATGAAATTGTACAATCTGGAGATAAGAGATATTGAAGCGATAAATAATATATCTAATACTTTATCTGTTTACTCAATTTGTGAGATTATATTACAGAACCATTTAAGCTCTAAAATGCTTAGCGATACTATATTTATATGTGCTTTTATGGATAAGGTATTGGAATATACAACTACTCAAGGTTCATCTGTGTATGGCTTCTTGTCTTGGTGGAACGACAACTCCGCCAACTTTGCAATACCTTCTCCTCAGAATGACGATGCGGTCAATGTTATGACAATGCACAAATCTAAAGGTTTGGCATTTAAGGTAGTGATAGTCCCTTATATTAGAGATATTGGTATGATTAAGAATATGTTAGGGAAGCATTGGTGTGAATATAATGGTGATGGATTTTTGTATAATGGGCCTGCTTTGATAAATTATACATCTTCTTTAGAAGATACTATTTATAAAGACAGATATGATAAAGAGTATTATAATAGTATTGTTGATTGTATAAATTTAATGTATGTGACTTTCACTCGTCCTAAAGAGAAGCTCTATCTTTTTACCACTCGTACAACTAAGTCTAATAATTCATTATCGGGTATGATAGATAGTTTTTGTGATTTTAATAATGATATTTTTAAAAAATCTCAAGAGTTTATTGATGAGAATAATTTTGAAATGTTAGGGATAAAAAATTTAGAAATACAAAATGGTTTAATGCCTTTTGACTATAATGTTTACTCTTACGGGAATGAGAACGAGGAACTGCTTGCAGATGAGAATAATACTAATTCTGTTGTTCAATATGATACTCTTAATATAGAAAGTTTGAAAAGATATGACTCATCTAAGAGTTCTTTAAGAATATCTGATTATGGAGAAGAAGACGACCTTAGACATAAAGGTATTTTACTTCATAAATTATATTCATATATCGAGAATAATAATCTTAACTCTATAAATGGTGCAGTTGATAAATTTATTAAAGATTGCCCATCATATAAGTTGTTTTGGAGTAGTAAAGAAGAGTTATTAAATATTGTTGTAGAACAAATTACAAGTGTAGCGAGGTATGATTGGTTTTCTGAGCGACACACCATTTTAAACGAGAGAGAAATATCTCATAATGGTAAATTTTATAGAGCCGACAGGGTTGTGTTGAGAGAAAATTCGGATGGCAAAGAGGTATTGATTATCGATTATAAGTTTGGTAAAATTGACGAACATGTACATAAAAAACAAGTTTCTAATTATATAAAGTTATATAAAGAATTATATAATAAAAAAACTACAGGTTATATTTGGTATGTCCTTGAAAATAAGGTGATACAAGTGTGATAATTTTCTATTATAATTTTTTGTTTTTTCTGCGAAAATAAAATTGTTAAAAAGGGGGATTCTTTTATTTACCCCTTTTCTTTTTCTCCCTTCTCTCCCGATATATTTTTGTATATCCATTTTTAACAGGTATTTAATAATTTAAATTAGTGTTATGAGAAGATTGATTTTAGTAGTTGCTACCTCTCTTGCAATTTTAGTT
>CAMNNS010000098.1 GCA_946545765.1 uncultured Bacteroidales bacterium
TTTAGGTGTTGGGCAGTATCAACATGATGTAAATCAAGTTCTTTTAAAGGAGCAATTGGATAATGTTGTTATTAATTGTGTAAACAATGTTGGGGTGAATTTAAACACCGCAAGTAAACATTTGTTGTCTTATGTATCGGGAATAGGTCCTTCTTTAGCTAAAAACATAGTTGCATATAGGGCAGAGAATGGGGAGTTTAGTTCAAGGAGAGATTTAGTAAAGGTTCCGCGATTAGGAGAAAAAGTTTTTGAGCAAGCGGCTGGTTTTTTGAGAATACCAGGAGCTAAAAATAAATTAGATAATACTGGGGTTCATCCCGAAAGGTATTCTTTGGTAGAGAAAATTTCTAAAGATTTAGGGATTAAAATAGAGGATTTAATTGCAAATCAATCTATTATAGACTCCATTCCATTAGAAAAGTATGTTAGTGAAAAAGTAGGTTTACCTACATTAAGAGATATTATTATAGAACTTAAAAAGCCAGGCAGAGATCCTCGTGAGGAGGCAAAAGAATTTGAGTTTTCATCTGAAATAACCTCTATTGAGGATCTAAAAGAGGGGATGGAACTTCCTGGAATTGTTACAAATATAACAGCTTTTGGAGCATTTGTAGATATTGGGATAAAACAGAATGGTTTAATTCATATCTCAAATATGGCAGATCATTTTATTAAATCTCCTTCGGAAGTGCTTAAATTACACCAACACATTACAGTTAGTGTTATTGGGATAGATTTAAATAGAGAACGCATTCAGTTGAAGTTGCTAAAGTAATCTTGAACCTTTTTATAATAGATGTCTCTATAAATTATCAAATTATTATCTTTGTAAAGATTTAATATTGGATTTATGCCATCAAAATTAGTTGTTATTCCAACATATAAAGAGAGAGAGAATATTGAGAAAATTATTAGGGCTGTCATGGCTCTTGATGGGAATTTTAATATAGTCGTTGTAGATGATGCTTCTCCCGATGGGACAGCACAAATAGTTAAAACTTTAATAGGAGAATTCCACGATAGATTGCATATTATAGAGAGAGAGGGTAAACTTGGTTTAGGAACAGCATATATTACCGCTTTTAAGTGGGCATTAGAAAGGGGATATGATTTTATCTTTGAAATGGATGCAGATTTCTCCCATAATCCCGATGATCTCTTAAAATTGTTTCAAGCATGTAATGATGACAATATTGGAATATCTATAGGTTCAAGATATTGTAATGGTGTAAGTGTTATAAATTGGCCAATAGGTAGGGTGGTAATGTCTTATTTTGCCTCTTATTTTGTAAGAAAAGTTTTAAGGATGCCTGTATATGATTGTACAGCAGGTTTTATTTGCTATAGATCTAAAGTGCTTAGTACAATAGATTTAGATGCTGTTAAGATGAAGGGATATGGTTTCCAGATAGAGATGAAATATACAACTTATAAACTTGGTGTTAAAATAAAAGAGGTACCGATTATTTTTGTAGATAGAAAAGAGGGTACTTCAAAAATGAGTTCAAGTATTTTTGGAGAGGCTTTTTGGGGGGTTATAAAAATGCGTTTTAGATCTTTTAAAGCCAAAATTTAAATGCAGATTTGGGCTAATATCAATACTGTTTATGAAAATTCTAATTAAAGATGGAATCATAGTTAATGAAGGTTTATCTTACTTTGGTTCAATCTTAATCTCTAATGATAGAATAGAAAAAATTATAAAAGAGTCCGATTTTAAGGATAATAATTCTTATCGCGATAAGATAAATAAAATACTATCAGATAATAAATTAGAAATTATTGATGCTTCAGATTTATATATTTTACCTGGTATTATTGATACTCATGTTCATTTCCGCGAGCCGGGAGATGGTACTAAAGGGAGAATAGAATCTGAGAGTAAAGCGGCAGTTCTTGGTGGGGTTACATCATATTTTGATATGCCAAATAATAATCCTTCAATTACATCTTTGAAATTGTTGGAAGAGAAATATTCTTTCGCTGAGGCCAATTCGTATGCAAATTACTCTTTTTATCTTGGGGCAACTAATGATAATTTAGAAGAGATATTAAATTTAGATAATTCTAAAAACTGTGGTGTTAAGTTATTTATGGGTTCTTCTACAGGTAATCTTTTGGTAGATAATGAAGAATCTCTTATAAATTTATTTCAAAAATGTAAATCAACAATATCTATTCATGCAGAAGATAATGAGGAGATTATAAAAAATCTTCGTTTTTATTCTGCTAACTATAGAGAAAACATACCACCTCAGGCACATCCGCTTATTAGAAGTAGAACTGCTTGTATAAAGGCAACAAACAAAGCTATTGAACTTGCTAAACGGTACGATACAAGAATTCATATATTACATGTTTCTACAAAAGAAGAGGTTGAACTTTTGAGGGCATTATATGCAAAAGAACCCGAATATAAGAGATTAGTTACAGCAGAAACTTGTTCTCATTACCTTTGGTTCTCTTCTAAAGATTATACTCAACTTCAATCTCTTATCAAGTGCAATCCTGCAATTAAAGAGGAGAGTGACAGAGACTCTATTAGGGCTGGAGTAGTTGATTCTTTAATTAAGATAATCTCTACAGACCATGCTCCACATTTGTTACAAGATAAGGAGAAATGTTATAAAGATGCTCCAGGGGGAATCCCTCTTGTTCAATACTCTTTACTTATGAATTTAGAATTATGCAACGAGGGGGTATTTACTTTACCACAAGTGGTTGATAGAATGGCTCATTCTCCTGCCTACATTTTTAAAATCAAAGATAGAGGTTATTTAAAGGAGGGTTATTTTGCAGATATTACATTAGTTGCAAAATCTCAACCGACAATCCCTGAGCCTGCTTCTCTTTGTGGTTGGTCTCCATTTCAATTTTGTAAAGAAAAATTTAAAGGTTTTTCCCATAGTGTAGAGTATGTGTTTGTAAATGGTTCATTAGTAGTTAATAAAGGGAAATTTGTTAATAAAAAAAGTGCTATGCGCTTGAATTTTAATATCAAATAAAATGGCAATTTTAAATATAAATAAAGAGAGTAGTCGAGGTTACCTTTTTGCCCTTATATCTGTGATTATTTGGGGATTTTCTTTTATTTGGGAAGGTTTCTTGATTAACAATAATATAGAGATATATACATTTATTTTTGAAAGGATGTTAATATCTTCCTTAATCCTTTGGATTGTTGGCTTTTTTGCTAAATCTATTCAAAAGGTTAATAATAAAGATTTTAAATGGTTCTTCCTTTTAGCGTTTGGAGAACCATTTATCTATTTTATCGGTGAGAATTTTGGAATTAAATATACTGGCTCTGGAGTTGTTGCAGCTTTGATTATAGCTACAATCCCTATATTTTGTCTCTTCTCAGAGAGGATAATAGATAAGACTCCAATATCAAAAAGTAAATTATTAGGTTGCTTTATCACTTTGCCTGGCATTTTAATGGTTGTATTTGAAAAAGAGGGTTTTTCGGGGGCACATATAAAAGGTATATTACTTTTATTTTTGTCGGTGATAGGGGCGGTCGTTTATACTTTTTTTGCAAGAGAGATGATAAAAAAATATAACGCATATACTATTGTAACTTGGCAATTTACCTTTGGGGCGATTTTATTTTTACCCCTTTTTCTATTATTTGGCAGAGATGGATTTACCAAGGAGTATTTTTCTGTAGGGGTTCAATCTACAATCTTTGCCCTTGCAATATTGTGTTCTTGCCTTTGCTTTGCTCTATGGGCTTATGCTACAGGTAAGTTAGGTGTTACAAGTGTAAGCATATTCTCTGCTTTAATTCCTGCAATTTCTGCCCTTGTTGCATATTTCTTATATCCTAATCAAGAGCGTTTTACGTGGATTAAATTACTTGGTATCTTTATAGTAATATTTGGGGTTGTCCTTGTACAGATTTCGGGGAGGATACTGAAAGCTAAAAAGAACCCCAAGAGTTAATCTTTGCTCTCGGGGTTAGTGTTTTTCCTATTTGTAAGGGTATAATTTTCTATTTAAGAATCTTATAACTTCTCTCGATAAATTCAGCTAAATCTTTGCCTTTTAACAAGTTATTAGAGAGCAATGCTAAGTCGGAGATTTGATGTATTAGGGTATTGTTTTTAGCAAATTCTTCTAATAATTCTTTTCTCTGATTTTGTAATTTAGAAATCTCTTTATTAAGCTTTTCTATATTACCCTTTTGCTCTGTAGAGATCTCTTCTTCCTTTTTATCCTTTGTCTGTTTTTCTAAACTCTCCAACTCCTTTTTAGCTACTTTTTCTTTCTCTACAATATCTTTTTTTCTATCGGCTGTCTCTTTTTCTATCTGTTCAATGATATTTTTTGTAAGGGGATTTTGGTAATTTAATTTAATGGTGTAGCTCTGAGGCATTTGTCCATAAAAATTCATTCCTCCACCAAGAGAACTCATCTCTCTGTATCTTCTAAAGAATTCATTTTGAGTGATAATGACAGGTGGATTATTCTCACCTAAATTTTCAACTACTAAATTAAAATTAGAATCTTTAGGAAATATACTAACAAAGGCATTCTCTAAATCTCTCTCTAATCCATCTTTTAATTCGGGCTTAGTTATATCTCCCTTAGGTATCAGAGCATCAATGCTATCTGAATCTACCCTCGCAAATCTTGAATCACTCAATTTTGTTTCAAGAAGATTTACAAAATGGGAATCTAATTGAGAATCAAAAATTAATACTTGGTATCCTTTATTTTTTGCCTGTTCTATATAACTATATTGAGCTACTGGATCTGTTGAGTATAGATATACAACTTTTTTATCTTTATCTGTTTGCTCCCCTTTAATGGCTTTAGTGTAATCTTCGTAGTTAATATATTTATTATCAGAAGTTTTAAATAGGGCAAACTTCATGGCTCTTTCGCAGAATTTTTCGTCGGTTAGCATTCCATATTCTATGAAGAGTTTTAGGTTATCCCATTTTTTCTCAAATTCTTCTTTATTCTTTTTTGAAATATCTTCTAATCTATCTGCAACTTTCTTAGTAATATAAGTGGAAATCTTTTTAACATTTGCGTCTGATTGTAAATAACTCCTTGATACATTCAGAGGTATATCGGGAGAATCTATAACACCATAGAGCAATGTAAGAAAATCTGGAACGATATTTTCTACAGAATCTGTTACAAACATCTGATTACAATATAGTTGTATCCTGTTTTTTGTAACATCCATTCTATCCTTAATTTTAGGAAAATATAAAACACCTGTGAGGTTAAATGGATAATCTACATTTAAATGAATCCAGAACAGAGGTTCTTCTTTCATAGGGTATAAAGCCCGATAGAAATTACGATAATCTTCATCTTTGAGTTCTGTAGGATTCTTTGCCCAAAGTGGTTCGATGTTATTTATTATATGTGGTTTATCTGTATCAACACTTTTGCCATCTTTCCACTCTTTCTCTTTTCCGTAAGCGATAGAAATTGGCATAAACTTACAATACTTCGTAAGTAATTCTTCTATTTTATCATTTTTTGAGATCTCTTTTGAATCATCATCTAAATAGAGGGTAATTTTAGTTCCTCTCTCCTTTTTATCTATCTCTTCCATAGTATATTCTGGAGAGCCATCACAACTCCATTTTACCCCTTTTTCCCCATCGCGATAAGATAAAGACTCTATAACAACCCTTTTAGACACCATAAAAGAGGAGTAAAAACCTAATCCAAAATGACCTATAATGCTATCTAATTGATCTTTATATTTATCTAAGAATTCTCCTGCAGAAGAGAAAGCAATCTGATTAATATACTTATCTATC
>CAMNNS010000099.1 GCA_946545765.1 uncultured Bacteroidales bacterium
GAGTTTTATATCTCTCAGCAAGATGGAATAAAAACTCCGGCAACAGAGATTTTTTCTGGAGATTGTACAATAAAATACTCGCCAGAAAAGAAAGTACTACTCTTTAATAACCAAGAGTATAAGGAGTTAATTTTTGAACCTTCTGATACAAATAAAGAGGCTACTTTTTCTCTTAAAGATGTTGTGATTGGTGTAAATTTCCATTGGGAAAGAAAAGAGGATCAGCGATTTGGCGGAAAATTAAAATTTATAGTAGAAGATGATTCTGTATGTGCAATAAATTTAATAGGAGTTGAGGATTATTTAACAAGTGTCATATCTTCTGAAATGAGTGCTACTGCTTCTGAACAATTACTTAAAGCTCATGCAGTTATATCTCGAAGCTGGCTCCTTGCTCAAATAAACAAGTCTAATAAAAAGGTTGGTTCTTCTTCCATAATATCGGAGAAGGAGTATATAAAATGGTATGATAGAGAAGACCATAAAAATTTTGATGTTTGTGCAGATGACCATTGTCAACGGTATCAAGGGATTACCCGTGCTTCAACACAAACTGTTGTAAAAGCTATTGATGAGACTTGGGGCGAGGTGCTCTCTTATGAAGATGAAATTTGTGATGCCCGTTTTTATAAATGTTGTGGTGGTGTTCTTGAAAAGTTCGAGAACACTTGGGAGGATAAACATTATAACTATTTAGTTCCTGTTAGAGATAATTTAGACAGCGTAGAGAAAGAGTTAAAATCTTCTCTTTATGGCAAAGATGCAGCCATCATATTAGACCTTACAGATGAGGTAAATGCAACTGCATGGATTTTATCAGAACCAGAAAGTTTATGTAATACAAATGATTCAAAGATATTATCGCAGGTTTTAAATAATTACGATCAAGAGACTGCAGATTTTTATCGTTGGAAACTCTCTTATACTCAGCAGGAATTATCTGCTCTGATAAAAGAGAAAAGTGGAGAGGATTTTGGAGATATTATAGATTTAATCCCAATACAAAGAGGGACATCAGGAAGATTGATAAAACTAAAAATTGTTGGTACTAAAAAGAATCTTATAATTGGTAAAGAATTGGAAATAAGGAGATTACTTTCTAAATCTCACTTGTATAGTTCCGCTTTTGTTGTTAGAAGATTTGATGAAAATTCTAACCTTTTACAAGTGGATACTTTTTTAACTCCCGACATGTATGATGAAAATGTATCCTCATATAAAATCCCTGTAAAATTTGAACTTTTAGGGGCAGGTTGGGGACACGGCGTTGGATTGTGTCAGATTGGTGCAGCTGTGATGGGAGAAAAAGGTTATGATTATAATGCTATTTTGCATCATTACTATCCTTATTCAGAGATAGTTAAAAAGTATTAGTTCTAAATTAATTGATAAAAAATTAAGATTTCATAATATGAAAGAGAAAGCATTAAACAAAAGTAAAAATCCTTGGTTATGGATACCTTCTTTATATTTTGCTGAGGGTATTCCATATGTAGCAGTAATGACTTTATCTGTAATAATGTACAAACGCTTGGGTATATCTAACACAGATATAGCTCTTTATACAGGTTGGTTATATTTGCCATGGGTTATAAAACCTTTTTGGAGTCCGTTTGTAGATTTAATTAAAACTAAACGGTGGTGGACAGTAGCGATGCAGTTTATCCTTGCAATAGGCTTTGCTGCAATAGCTTTCTTGATACCTGCTTCTTTATTTTTTAGATTAACCCTTGCAGTTTTTTGGATAGTAGCTTTAACCTCTGCTACTCACGATATAGCAGCAGATGGTTTTTATATGCATGGTTTGACAACTCATCAACAATCTCTTTACGTGGGTATAAGGAGTACATTTTATCGTATCGCGACAGTTGTAGGTCAAGGTCTATTGGTAATATTAGCTGGTATTGTTGAGACGAATACAGGTCTTGAACCTGCAAAATTAGAGATAAAAGCTTCGGCAGAAAAAATTACCTCTGCAGATATTTCTACTAAAAAGGATGGTGAAACTTATTTTAGCTTTGTGAATGTTGAGGATATTAGCACTTTGCAAGAGATAAAAGAGGCAAATGTCAAAAATAAATTTGTTGAACCAGAGGAAGTTAGTTCTTCTACTCCTTCTGCTAATGTAGATAAATCTGAAGGTAATTTTACAAAATGGGTCAGAGATAATTTTGGAGAAAAAAATAGAAAAACATCCTCTTTGTCTGATAGGACATATGTTGTTGGTGTTAGATTGTCTGAACAACCAAAAGATAATAATCCTATAGCCTTAAATGTTACATTTAAAGAGGGCGACCAGAGTATAAGGCTTGAGCAGAATAAGTTATCAACCCATTTAAATTTTACAACAGAGAATTGGGACAAAACCGCTTACCTTTTATTCTATGCTGATAAAAATATTAAGGAAGAAACTTCTGCAATATTTGAAGGAGTCTCTGGAAATATCCCAATTGCTTGGCTTCTTGTTTTTGTGACTATGTCTATATTTTTCTTGGTTACAGCTATTTATCATAGTTGGGCTTTACCTAAACCTGAATCGGACAAGGCTGTAACAGGGGTAACAGCAAGTAATATAATGAAGGAGTTTGTTGCCACATTTAAGAGTTTCTTCTCCAAAAAGGGAGTAATTCCAGCAATACTTTTTATGTTGCTCTATCGTTTACCCGAAGCTCAATTGGTTAAATTGATAAATCCTTTTATGTTAGACCCACAAGATGTTGGCGGATTAGGACTTACAACAGGTCAAGTTGGTTTTGTATATGGGACCATAGGTATCCTTGGTTTGACAATAGGGGGAATATTAGGTGGTATTGCTGCAGCAAGGAATGGTCTTAAAAAATGGTTGTGGCCAATGGTGTGTGCGATTACACTCCCCGACCTTGTTTATGTATTTTTAAGTTATGTTCAAAGTTCAGATTTGTTGGTAGTTAATCTTTGTATATTCATAGAACAATTTGGATATGGTTTTGGATTTACAGCCTATATGCTCTACCTGATATATTTCTCCGAAGGGGAACACAAGACATCGCACTATGCAATCTGCACAGGTTTTATGGCTTTAGGAATGATGTTACCTGGTATGATGGCAGGTTGGTTGCAAGAGACAATAGGTTACAAACATTTCTTTGTTTGGGCAATGATTTGTTGTATAGTGACTTTTGTTGTTTGTGCATTTATTCATATAGATCCTGAATTTGGAAAAAAAGAGATTAAAAAAGAGAAAGTTTAATTATTATGAAAAGAATATTTATAACAGTTTTTTTAACCCTTTTGAGTGTAATACTTTTTGCACAGTCAAAAGAGATTTGTTGTAAAAATGATACTAAAGTAAAGCCTGGAATAGAGGTTCTTAAAGACAACGCCTTTAAACAGATAGCTGGTAAAAAAGTGGGGTTATTAACTAATCCAACAGGTATAGATTCTCATCTAAAATCTACTATCGATATTTTATTTGAAGCTAAAGATGTTGAGTTGGTTGCGTTGTATGCTCCAGAACATGGAGTGCGGGGAGATATTTATGCAGGTGGTGCAGTAAAAGATGCAAAAGATTCAGCTACAGGAATACCCGTATATTCTGTTTATGGAAAAAATAGGAAACCATCATTGGAGTTTCTCAAAGATGTTGATGCAGTAATTTTTGATATACAAGATATTGGATGTCGTTCATATACTTTTGTCAGTTCGTTGGGCTTAATGATGGAAGCTTGTGCTGAGGCGGGTAAAGAGTTTATCGTTTTGGATAGACCAAATCCTCTTGGTGGAGAGAGAGTTGAAGGCAATTTAGTAGAAGATGGTTACTACTCATTTGTGAGCCAATTTAAGATACCATACCTATATGGTCTTACTTTAGGAGAGTTAGCTCAAATGCTTAATGGAGAGAAACTATTAAAGGATGGAATTCAGTGCAAATTGACAGTAATTCCTATGGAAGGTTGGAAGAGAGATATGCTTTATGAAGATACAGGGTTACCTTGGGTTTTACCTTCTCCGCATATACCTCAAGTAGAGACCTCTAAATATTATCCTGTGAGTGGTATATTAGGGGAACTTGGTTATATCTCTATTGGTATAGGTTATACTTTACCTTTTCAACTATTTGTTGCGGAGTGGATAGATGGTTCTGAATTATCAAAGAGAATGAATAACTTAAAACTTCCAGGTATAGAATTTAGACCTATTTATATAACCCCGTTCTATGGAGATAAAAAAGGATTATATTGTGGTGGTGTTCAAGTATTTATAACAGATTATAAAATAGCGAGATTAGTAGAGGTTCAATTCCTTGTTATGGAGGAACTTGCTAATATGTATCCCGATAAGAGAGTTTTTGAAAATGCAAATCAAGGGCGATTTAGAATGTTTGATATAGTATGTGGAACCAACTATATAAGAGAGACCTTTTCTAAAAATTATAAGTGGAAAGATGTGAAAGATTATTTTGAAAAAGATGAAAAATCTTTTAAAGAGATAAGCAAGAAATATTATATCTATCAATAATATAGATTTTTAGTAAATCTTTAATAAAATGAGCTTCACCCTATACTTTATTATAAGGTGAAGCTTTTTTAATTTTATTGTTAGTAAATTCAAATGTAATTGAGGTAAGCAGAAAAATAATGTTACGCTTTTACAATATTAAGTATAACATCTACAGCTTTTTGCATACTCTCTAATGGTACATACTCAAATTTACCATGAAAGTTATGGCCACCCGCAAAAATATTTGGACAAGGCAACCCTTTGAACGATAGCATTGCACCATCTGTCCCTCCCCTTATAGGTTTGATTTTAGGTTTAATGCCAACTTTTTTCATGGCTTGTTTTGCCCTCTCTACAATATAAAATTTTGGCTCAACAATCTTCTTCATGTTATAATATTGGTCTTTAATCTCCGCCTTAATTGTCCCTTTGCCATACTTTTTATTAATTTTTGCCTCTATGCTTTTGATTAACTTTTTACGATTATTAAATAATGTGGTGTCGTGGTCTCGTATAATAATATCTATATGAGCATTTTCTACACTTCCTTTTATCCCAACTACATGAAAGAATCCTTGGTATCCACTTGTATGTTCCGGTCTCTCTTTTGGTGGGAGTAGAGATATAAATTCATTCGCTACAATTATTGAGTTTATCATTTTACCCTTTGCATATCCAGGGTGAAGGTTACAACCTTGTATCTCTATTTTTGCACTTGCGGCATTAAAGTTTTCATATTCAAGCTCACCGATAGCCCCTCCATCCATTGTGTAGGCAAAATCTGCCCCAAAATCTTTAACAGAAAAATTCTCTACACCTCTTCCAACTTCTTCATCGGGAGTGAAAGCAACTTTAATAGTACCATGTTTAAACTCAGGATGTTCTATAATGTATTCTACTGCACTCATTATCTCCGCAACTCCAGCTTTATCATCTGCACCGAGGAGTGTAGTACCATCTGTAGTAATAATGGTTTGCCCTTTATATTCTTTTAATTCAGGGAATTGCGAAACAGAAAGTTTGATTTTTTTCTCTTTGTTTAAAACAATATCTTTCCCGTTGTAGTTTGTGATTATTTGAGGTTTAATATCTTTTCCCGATGCGTCGGGTGCTGTATCTACATGGGCTATGAATCCAATGGTAGGGTTAGTTTTTGCCTCTGCCCCTTTTAGATTTGAT
>CAMNNS010000100.1 GCA_946545765.1 uncultured Bacteroidales bacterium
AAAAGCCTCTATATCATTTTCTTTAGCCTTTTTAATTGCTGGGATAATAATATTCTGCTCTTCATCACCAAGAACTCCATTATCCCCTGCATGAGGATTCAACCCCAAAACTGCAATTTTTGGACGCTCTATACAAAAATCTCTTTTCAGAGATTGGTTCATTAATCTCAATTTACTTAATATCAAATCTTCATTGATACTCGAAGGGACATCTTTTAATGGCACATGCATAGTAACAACCCCCACTTTTAATGTATCTGTACACATAAACATTAAGCCATCTTCTGCCCCAAATGTCTCTATCAGATAACCAGTATGACCGGGATATTTAAAATGTTCTTGAGTAACTCCACGCTTACTGAATGGGGCTGTAACAAGAATATTTATATAGCCTGCTTTTGCATCTTCAACAGCTCTCTCTAAGGCAACTATAGCTGCTTTTGCACTCTCGTGAGTTAAAACACCCGGTTCAACATTTAAATCATCGCTCACACAATTAACAATATTAACCCTTTTAGCATGGGCATCTTTGGCAGATGATATAACATTTGTATTTATATTATCAGTTTCTGGTATCTGCTTACGGTAAATTCCAAAAGCCTTTGAAGAACCATAAACTACCGGTGTAAATAGGTCTAATACCCCAGCATTAGATAAAGATTTTATTATAACCTCATAGCCAATACCGTTGCTATCCCCTTGTGTGATTCCTACAATCAATTTATCTTGACTCATAAAATGTCTCCTTATTATAAATAAAAACTATAACAAAGCTTAAAATATAAACTCTGCAATATACAAAAAAATATGTTCAATTTACCTAACTAACGATAGAGTAATCTTTGAAATCTTTCCCCCCCTTCTTTAAGATGAGAAGTTGTTTAGAGAGAATTTGATTAACTCCAAATTGTAGAGAAGGGTCATCTTCCAAAATTTGAGATGCCCACCTTCGTGCTTCATCTAATATTACACCATCTTTATATAAGGAAGATATATTCAAGTTCATCGATAAACCACTTTGGTTTGTCCCCTCTATATCGCCCGGCCCACGCATTTTCATATCTTCTTCTGCTAAAAGGAAACCGTCTGTTGTAGAACACATTAAATCAATCCTTTTTTTGCTCTCTTTACTTAATTTAACCCCCGTCATAAGGATGCAATAAGAATCTTTACTCCCCCTACCTACTCTACCTCTTAATTGATGCAACTGGCTAAGTCCAAATCTTTCAGCACTTTCTATTACCATAACAGAGGCATTAGGTACATCTACTCCAACCTCTATTACAGAGGTAGATACTAATATTTGTGCCCCCCCATTGGCAAAAACATTCATTCCATACTCTTTATCTTCAGACTTTTGCTTACCATGTACAACCGCAGTCTTATAAACTGGATAGGGGAACTCTTCTAAAATTCTTTGATACCCAATTTCTAAATTTTCATAATCCATTTTTTCGCTCTCTTTAATAAGAGGATAAACAACGAAAACTTGTCTCCCGAGCTTAATTTGTCCCCTCATAAAGGCAAAAACCTCTCCCCTTCTCGATTCATAAAAATGCTTTGTTACAATAGGGGTTCTACCTGGAGGAAGTTCGTCTATAACAGATAGATCTAAATCTCCATACAAAGTCATAGATAATGTTCGAGGGATAGGGGTAGCTGTCATTACTAATATGTGCGGAACTACAGACAATTTATCAGATGTAAGTAGATTCTTTTTCCACAATTTAGACCTCTGCTCCACACCAAATCTATGCTGTTCATCTATGATAGATAAACCCAACTTTTTAAACACGACAGTATCTTCTATAAGTGCGTGAGTGCCAATGAGTATATCTATCTCACCATCTTGAAGCTTTTTGTGCAGTTCTTCCCTCTCTCTCTTCTTTGTACTGCCGGTTAAAAGGGCACATTTTGCCTCTGTATTTAATAAGAATTTTGAGATATTTTTGTAATGTTGCTGTGCTAAGACCTCAGTCGGTGCCATAATACAAGCTTGAAAACCATTATCAATAACTATTAAAGAGATAAGCACAGCTACTAATGTTTTTCCACTCCCGACATCACCTTGCAATAATCTATTCATTTGATTACCACTTCTAAGATCTTCTCTCATCTCTTTAATTACTCTTTTTTGAGCACCAGTTAAAGAATATGGTAAGGAGTTGTAACATTTATAGAAATTATCTCCTACATTTTTCATTACAACCCCTCTTAATTTCTCCCTCCTATTATGTTTTTGTTTTAACAGCCCTAATTGTAAATAAAAGAGTTCCTCAAATTTTAATCTGTATTGAGCTCTACTTAAAGCATTGGTATTTAGAGGAAAATGTATATTCTTTAGTGCATCGGATAGAGAGCATAACCCAGCAGCTTTTATCAGATAATCGGGAAGTGTCTCTTCTAAATTTGGAAGTACTTTAGCCAACAAAACAGATTCTATCTTTGTAATAGCCTTAATACCAAGGCCTCCATTTTTCATCTTTTCTGTCATTCTGTATATACCAGCCATTTTACCCACACCAAACGATAACGCTTTTTCGGGTAAATCAATCTCGGGGTGTACAATGGTTATATCATTCTTGAATATAGTAATTTTCCCAAAAACTATATACTCGTCACCAATAGTTAGTTTTTCTAAAATCCATTTCAAACCACTAAAAAAAACGAGCTTAATCTCTCCTGTTGAGTCTTTTAAAATAGCTTCTAATCTCTTTTTATTTGTCTTATAACCAATTGTTTCTACAGATATTATCTTACCTCGTAGTTGAACATAAGTATTAGAACTTACCTCCGTAACTGTATCAGAAAAACTATTATTGTCTAAAGAAAGAACTTCATTATCATAATTAGGAATATTAAGATTAGAGACATACAGATTTTTGATTGTTTCAACTTTAGTTCTATCTATCCATCTATAAGGAAAATAGTAAAGCATATCTCTAAAAGTGTGAATATTAGCCTCTTTAGACAGCACTTCAGCCCTTTTAGGTCCTATGCCTTGTAAAAATTTTATATCGGTATTTAGAATATTTTCCTCCATAGCCACGACAAAGCATCACTACGATAACAGGTGGAACTATTTAATAAAACTTTTTAGTGTCGCAATTTCACGACTCCATATATCGGGATTAGGGGTCTCTAAAATAAGGGGAATATTATCAAATCTACTATCTTCTATAATCATTCTGAATGGTTCAAGACCTATAATACCATCACCTAAAGATTCGTGTCTATCAACTTTAGAACCCAACTCTTTTTTAGCATCATTAAGATGTACACCTTTTAAATATTTGAACCCAATAATTTTATCAAATGATTCAAAAACATTTGTAAAAGATTCTTTTGTAGTAAAATCGTAACCTGCTGCAAATAAATGGCATGTATCAATACACACCCCTACTCTCGATTTGTCTTCTACCTTATCTATGATTGATGCCAAGTGTTCAAACTGATAACCAATATTTGACCCTTGTCCAGCTGTATTCTCTATAACTGCAGTTACACCATTAGTTTTATCTAATGTAATATTTAAAGACTCAGCGATTCGATTAATACACTCTTGTTCAGAAATCTCTTTAAGGTGGCTCCCAGGATGGAAATTTAATCTATCCAAACCAAGTGCAGAACATCTGTTCATCTCTTCTAAAAAACTCAGACGCGATTTTGCCAACCCCTCATCTGTTGGATTACCTAAATTTATTAGATAACTATCGTGAGGAAGTATCTGTGAAGGGGTATAATTATATTTAGCACACGCTTCTTTAAAATCGGCGATTTCTTTAGGTTCTAACGGTTTAGCTAACCATTGTTTTTGATTTTTGGTAAACAAGGCAAATGCTGTAGCTCCAATATTATGAGCATTGATTGGGGCATTAACCAAACCACCCGAGGCGCTAACATGGGCACCAATAAACTTCATTCTTTATAATTTAAAATTATCCTTTAGAGTTACTGTTCTATTAAAGACCACTTTTTCCCCCTCTACACTTGAAACTTTGTCTTTAATAAAATAGCCAAGCCTTTCAAACTGAACTGCTATACCACTATTATCCTTTAATAAATCTGGTTCAACAAATGCTTTAACAATATCCATTGAATGAGGATTTAAGAAATCTTTATAATCTTTATCCTCAGCGATTTGATCCATATATTGTTCTGTAAACAAACGATCTACCAATCTAACTTCAACTTGATTAGCTTGTTGGCAAACCCAATGGATTGTCCCTTTAACACTTCTCCATTCGCCTGCACCAGGTTTAGAAGATGGATCATAAGTACAAATCACTTTTAAAACATTTCCAGCACTATCCTTTACAACTTCTTTACACTTAATAATATAAGCATATTTAAGACGCACTTCCCCATCTGGTTTTAATCGGAAATATTTTTTAGGAGCATCTTCCATAAAATCTGCTCGCTCTATAAATAACTTACCGCTAAACGGTATTAAACGCTTTGGACCATCTTGATTAGCAGGATTTAATGGAGCTTCAAACCATTCAACCTTACCCTCTTCCCAGCCTTCTATTTCAAGTTCTATAGGGTCTAAAACTGCCATATATCTGTTTGCCCGTACATTTAGATCTTCTCTTACACACCACTCTAATAAACTGAGGTCAATAATATTATCTCTCTTTGCAACACCAACTTTCTCAGCAAACATTTTTATACTTTCAGGGGTATAACCTCTTCTTCTTATACCACATATAGTTGGCATCCTTGGGTCGTCCCAGCCTGTTACATAATTATTTTTTACAAGTTCTAATAACTTTCTCTTACTCATAACAGTATAGGTAAGATTCAATCTTGCAAATTCATACTGCTTTGAAGGGAAAATATCTAACTTCTCTATAAACCAATCATATAAAGGGCGATGAACATCAAATTCCAAAGTACAGATAGAGTGTGTTATATTCTCAATAGAATCGCTCTCACCATGGGCATAATCGTACATAGGATATATACACCATTTAGTACCTGTTCTATGATGAGGGGCATAACTAATTCTGTACATAATCGGATCTCTAAAAAGCATATTAGGATGTGCCATATCTATCTTAGCCCTAAGCACTTTCTCCCCCTCCTTAAATTTTCCATCTCTCATTTGTCTAAAGAGTTCTAAATTTTCTTCTACACTCCTATCGCGATAAGGGCTCTCAACACCAGGCCTCTGAACTGTTCCCCTATTCTCTCTTATCTCCTCTAAAGTTTGATCATCTACATAAGCTAAACCTTTCTTTATAAGCACCTCTGCCCAATCGTAAAGTTGTTGAAAATAATCGGAAGCATACCTTTCATTTGCCCATTCAAAACCCAACCACTTAATATCCTCTTTAATAGAATCTACATACTCCACATCCTCCTTTGTAGGGTTGGTGTCATCAAATCGTAAATTTGTTTTACCACCATATTTTTTTGCCAATCCAAAGTTTAAGCATATACTTTTTGCATGACCTATATGCAGATAACCATTTGGTTCAGGGGGAAAGCGAGTTAGAATAGATTTATGTTTACCGCTTTTAAGATCTTCCTCTATAATTTCTTCTATAAAATTGAGAGAACGGTCTTGATTTTTTGCATCTTTTATCTCTTCCATAGCATACAAATTTCTCACTCCAAAGATACATAAATATC
>CAMNNS010000101.1 GCA_946545765.1 uncultured Bacteroidales bacterium
TTTTGTGGAGTAAATTGTTTTGCATTAATAAGCGGTTATGTTGGTTATAATGAAGGGGGAGAACTATCGGAAAAGGTTAGAAGAAAACCATATAGTGTTGTATTATTAGATGAAATAGAAAAAGCACATTCTGACATTTACAACATTCTGTTGCAAGTACTTGATGAAGGAAGACTTACAGATAGTAACGGAAGAAATATTGATTTTAAGAATACAATAGTTATACTAACATCTAATATCGGGACAAAAGAGTTAAAAGACTTTGGTACTGGTATGGGATATGCAACAATAACCAAACAAAACCAAGTTGCAAAAAATAAAGAGATAATAGAAAAAGCAATTAAAAAGTCATTTACACCAGAATTTTTAAATAGATTAGACGAACAAATACTCTTTAATCCGCTTACATCAGAAGATTTAGAGAAAATTATTGACATAGAGTTAAAAGGTTTACAAGAGAGAGTTAAAGAATTAGGTTACAAATTGCAAGTAAGTAGCACTGCCAAGAAATATGTTGCAGAAAGTGCCTACGACCCACAATATGGTGCAAGACCGCTAAAAAGAGCAATTCAGAGGATGATAGAAAACCCTATATCAGAGGCAATTATAGGAGACAAAATAAAAGTTGGAGCAACGATTAAAGTAACATTGCAAAAGGATAGAATTGTAGTTAAATAAAAAATAGAAAAAAAAACCAAATAAATTTTGGAAAACAAATTATAATTACATACTTTTGCAACCCCAAAAGGGAGATTCGCTAGCTCAGTTGGTAGAGCACAACACTTTTAATGTTGGGGTCTCGGGTTCGAACCCCGAGCGGATCACGAAGCCCCTTAAAAAGGGCATTCATAATATTAAAATTTTAGGTGAATACTAAAGACCTCCTCTTAAACGAGGAGGTCTTTTTATTATTCAGACTACAGAAAATTTGATGGGACATTTTTGTAATTTTGTCGCAAATAAAGACGTTTAGACGCTGTATAATAATACTTCTACAATGAACTTCTATAATGATGTAAAATTGTTTTTAGATCAGTATAACCTCCGATTTGATATTGGAGAGAATTTTTTTTTCTCTCCCGAGAAATCTCTTCTCATTATTTTAGTATATCTAAACGATTACAAGAGAACTTCTATTGAGGATATAGATTCGTCGCACAATATTATTATCAATAAACACACAGATGCCAAAGATTTAGAAGTTATTTATTTATACGAAGACTCATGGTATTTTAGTAATGTGGCAAAAGAGAGAATAGAGTATAAATTAGGTAAAAGCAAATCTATTTACGCACGCAAATGTAAGATAATAAGCCATTTAAATTCAATAAAAGAAGAAGATAGGATAAAGAAATTTATCAATAATCATCATAACTTAGGATGGATTAAATCGCCAATTTGGTACGCCTTAGAGTACAAAGAGAATATTGTAGCCGTTGCAACATTTTCAAATCCAATAGTAACTAATAGAACTAATGAGAATAAAGAGTTGCTAATTCCGGTTCATGAAGATAAAAAATCTTATAATTTTTACTCTTTTGAATGGACAAGATATGCCTCTTTATCAGATTATTATGTTATTGGAGGAATGAGCAAATTGCTACAATCGTTTGTTAATGAAACACTTAGTAAATATCAGTCAGATAACCTTTCTAATAATATCAATAAATCTAAACTGAGAAATGGATTAGAAAAAGTTGGCGAGTATTCACTTAACAATATTTCTTATCGCGATATGATAATAGGTATAGAAATAATGAGTTATTCAGATATTGAATGGGGTTGTGGAAAATCTTACGAAAAGCTTGGTTTTATGAGAATTGCCACATTGCCACCAATTGTAAAATATGTAAATTTAGAGAGTTATAATCGTATTAGTAAGAGCAACTATAGAAAACTAAATAGCAAAACTACAGAGGATAAAATATCTAATCCAAAATATGTAAAGATATTTAACAAAGGGAGTTACAAATGGTTAAAGCAAATTGCATTTAACAAACCTATTTGGATAGATAGATAATTTTGATGAACTTTACCTTTCAAAGTGGAGTGCAAAAATTAAAAGAATATATGAATATATTAAAATATACAGGTTTTAATCCAGAACAACATAAGGCAAAAATTGAGATTATAGCAGGTTTTACCACCTTTATTACAATGTGTTATATCCTTGCTATCAATCCAGCTATACTCGGAGAAAGCGGTATGGATAAAGGGGCTGTTTTTACTGCGACAGCCATAACTACAGCATTTGCAACAATTTTAATGGGGCTTTTAGGAAGATTACCATTTGCCCAAGCACCAGGAATGGGATTAAACTCATATTTTACATACACTATCGTTGAACAACTTGGATATAGCTGGCAAACTGCCCTAACTATTACATTTATAGTTGGTATCCTATATACTCTAATTGTTGTATTTAATATTCAGAAATATATCCTTAAGGCAATTCCTATAAATTTAAGATACTCTATTAGTGTCGGAGTTGGTCTTTTTATAGCTTTTATCGGATTGAGAAATGCAGGTATAATCGTTGATAGCCCAAGCACTTTAGTTGAAATGGGATATGCCTCTAATAAATCAATAATTGCTTTTTTAGGGATTATTTTGAGTGGTTTCTTCCTTTTTAAAAAAATAAAAGGGGGATTATTTATCAGTATAATCATTTGCACCATTGTTGGTATTCCTTTCGGGATAACTCAAATACCTGATAATTTTTCTGTTATCTCATTACCTTCTTCTGTTAAGAGTACTTTTTGTGCTTTTGATTTCTCAAACATTTTAGATACGGATATTTTAATCGTTATTTTGACCGTATTGTTTATCTGCCTCTTAGATACAATGGGTACCCTTCTTGGTCTTGCGAGCAAAACGGGAAAAACAGATGCAAATGGAGAGATAGAGAGAATGCGAGGGGCTCTATTAAGTGATTCTATAGCAACAACTTTTGGAGCTATGATTGGTTGTAGTGCAGTAACAACATTTACAGAGAGTGCATCGGGAATAGCCGAAGGGGGAAAAAGTGGATTAACAAGTATAGTAACAGGTGTTTTGTTTCTTTTAGCACTATTCTTCTCTAACATACTACTAATTATACCATTAGAAGCCACTACAGGTTCATTGGTTATTGTTGGGGTGCTAATGATTAGTGAAATAAATAAAATAGAGATGAAAGATATTACAGAAGCATTACCTTCTTTTATAACAATCATCTCTATACCTCTTACCTACTCTATTGGAGGTGGTATTATGTTGGGAATTCTAACTTACGCTTTTATAAAAATTGTAACATTTAAAATTAAAGAGGTTAATATCGCGATGTATGTAATTGCTACACTTATACTTATAAAATTCTACTTAGATAGTATAGACGCAGGTTATATTAACGCTTTATAATAGCACAGAACTCCTATCTCATTTTATCTGCATCTTTGTTAAATATCTCAACACCTTTTTGTGTAAGAGGATGATTAACAAGATCTAAAATCGTATTAAGAGGGCAAGTTGCAATGTCTGCCCCAACTTCTATACATCTTAATATATGGCGTGAATGTCTAACAGAAGCAGCTAAAACTTGAGTATCAAACTCATAATAATTGTACATATCTACTATCTGTTTTAGAAGAGCTATTCCATCACTACCTATATCATCCAATCTCCCGATAAAAGGACTTACAAATGTAGCACCCGCTTTTGCCGCTAAAAGTGCTTGTCCTACAGTAAATACCAAGGTACAATTTGTCGCATATCCTTTTTCTGAAAAATATTTTACTGCCTTAATACCATCTTCTGTACAAGGCAATTTTATTGTAATTTTTTTAGGATCAAGGGCATGTAGAATTTCTCCCTCTTTAATCATCCCATCTAAATCGTTTGCAAATACTTCGGCACTTACAGGACCGTCCACTATATTGCATATTGCTTTATAATGGTCGTAGATATTATCTAAACCCTTCACCCCCTCTTTTGCCATTAATGAAGGATTGGTAGTTACTCCATCTAAAATTCCAAGCGATTGAGCTTTATGTATTTGCTCAAGGTTAGCAGTGTCGATAAAAAACTTCATAGTATATATTTTATTAATTGGTTATTTTCTGTTACTATACATTTTTTTGTAATACTTTTTATACTCCCCACTTGTAACATCTTTAACCCACTCTTTATTTGCAAGATACCAATCTATCGTCTTCTCGATTCCCTCTTCAAATGTAAATTCAGGTTTCCAACCCAATTCTTTTCTAATTTTGGTAGAATCTATAGCATATCTCATATCATGTCCCGCTCTATCTGCCACATAGGTAATAAGTTTATTAGACTCACCCTTTTTTCTCCCTAACTTTTTATCTACTATCTTAATTATCAGCTTAACAAGGTCTATATTTCTCCATTCATTAAATCCACCAATATTGTATGTATGTGAAATTTTACCTTTATAGAAAACCAAATCTATAGCTTTTGCATGATCTTCTACAAATAACCAATCTCTGACATTCAACCCTTTACCATATATAGGAAGTGGCTTTTTATTCTCGATATTATATATAACAAGTGGAATTAACTTCTCGGGAAATTGATAAGGTCCATAATTGTTACTGCAATTTGTAACGACAACGGGAAGACCAAATGTATCGTGAAAAGCTCTAACAAAATGATCTGACGAAGCTTTAGAGGCCGAATAAGGAGAATGGGGATCATATTTGCTACCCTCTACAAATAAAGATTTATCTAATTTTAAAGAACCATAAACCTCATCTGTAGAGATATGATAAAATCTATGATTTTTAGAAATTATATCTTTATTAGACAAACTACAGCCCCAAAAATCTTTTGCTACTTGAAGCAAAGTTAAAGTTCCAAGAACATTTGTTTTTGCAAAAGCAAATGGATCTTCTATACTTCTATCTACATGACTCTCTGCTGCTAAATGAATTACAGCATCTATATTATATTTTATGAATACATCTTTAACCCTCTTATAATCTGTTATATCACCTCTTTCAAAAAAATAATTCTTCTTATCTTGAATATCTTTTAGATTATTTAAGTTACCTGCATAAGTGAGTGAATCATAGTTTATAATTTTTGTACGGGGATACTTCTTAACAAAAAGACGCACAACATGAGAACCTATAAATCCTGCACCCCCTGTTATTAAAACCGTTTTATAAGACATATATGACTATTATGTTAAACAATTCTTAATTCATCTATGATTACAAAAATAATAATTATACCAACTTTGAACAACATTTTTTTAAAGAGTCACTCCAGTGAGGTATCACTACCCCAAAAACCCTCTTAATTTTTGTCTTATCCAATACAGAATAGTTAGGTCTTTTTACCTTAGAGGGGAATTCATCAGAATGACAAGGATTTATAGCCGACTTCTTTTTGCTGATTTTTTTTATCTCTAAAGCAAAATCATACCATGAGCAGACACCTTCATTAGAGTAATTGTATATCCCACAG
>CAMNNS010000102.1 GCA_946545765.1 uncultured Bacteroidales bacterium
ATTTTACAGGAGAATATATTTATAACAAACCTAATATAACTCTAAAAGCAATACTTGAAGCAGAGCTCGTAGCACCAATCCAAACACAGAATCAAGTGATTGACCCTCAACCTATAACTTATACTTTCCACGGCACTATCAATGGTAAAACTATGACCTTAAATTTAGGAAGGGATGGAGATATTCCTATTGTTATAAATATGAAGTAATTTTTTATATATCTATTCTTCATTGGGTTACAATGAACTTATAAAGATAATAATTATCTAAAGTTCTCTTAAACCTAAGAATATTTTTCAAATTATTATTATTGTGCATTCAAATATTTTAACAATTAAGAATTATGAAAAAAATTTTAACAGTTACATTAGTATTAGCACTTGTTGCATTTGTTTTCTCTTCTTGCAGTAAAGACAAAAAAGAAAATGAAGAATTAAAAACTTTAGAAGGAACAGAGTGGGGAACAAATGGAGAATATACACACACTGATGGCACTAAGCATCAAGTGGAATTAAACTTTATAGATGGAAAATCGTTCACTTTGCTACATGTTATTAACAAAAGAGCTTTTCATTTTACAGGAGAATATATTTATAACAAACCTAATATAACTCTAAAAGCAATACTGGTGGATGGTGAGAAAGCACCAATCCAAACACAGAATAGAGTGATTGACCCAACTATAACTTTCCACGGCACTATCAATGGTAAAACTATGACTTTAAATTTGGGTGACGGAGAAGTTTCTATTGTTATAAATATGAAGTAATATTCTCTTTTAAAACATTATAAAAAACGAGTTCAACAAAACCCCTGAAAATTTTCAGGGGTTTTGTGAATATATTTAATTTTAAAATTACTTTTTTGTATGATAATAAATATTCTGCTCTGCGATACTTTCCCTGGTCTGCTCCCTTCATATATCAAAAGTTATGATTCGATGTTTGAGACTCTTTTTAATGAAGCCAATTCAAATAACACACAAGATAAAATTGAATATAAAATCTATATGGCAATGAATTGTCAACTCCCAACACTCACAGATAATACTATAGTTAATGAAATATTTCTTATAACAGGATGTAATCAAGCTGCTTATGATAATACACTATGGATAAAAAATTTAATAGAATGGATAAGAGAAGGCTACAAAAAAGGGATAAAACTTATTGGAATTTGTTTTGGCCATCAAGCTATTGCCCTTGCCCTTGGTGGAAAAGTTGAGAAATTTTCGGGCGGGTGGGGAGTAGGAATTAGAGAGTCAGAAATTTTAGATCCTGATATGGCAAAATTTTGGAATAATTTTAATTCAAAAAAACTCTCTCTTTTATATAATCATCACGACCAAGTTACACTTATCCCTAAAGATGCTAATGTTCTCGCTACAAGTCCTTTTTGTAAATATGAAGGACTTAAGATTGGGGAGAATATCTTAACTTTTCAAGGGCATCCCGAGTATATTCCCGAATATGAAAAACATCTTATTTTAAACCACGCAAAAGATGAGCCGGAACAGACGAAACAAATAGCACTACAATCTATCGCTGAGAAAAAACATCAAGGCATAGAGGTGGCTAAATACATTTTGCAAACATTTAATAAGTAGGTTCATATTATATAGATTACATCTTTTCAAACAAGAAATTAAAAGAAAAAGGTAAAACCTATTATAATAGACTTATAATCTTCCTCCCCTTTAGCGAAAGTGTAATCCCTGCCTATATGTATCTTGTACTTATCAGATAAATTTATTCCTGCTTTTAACCCTATTCCTGTCAAAAAATGTGTTTCATAATTATAACCAAAACCGTATCCTATACGAACACCTAACTCACCAAAAATATGAGTTTTATCTTTTATCTGAAATTTATATCCTGCATTAATTGGTAAAAATAAAGCACTAAACCCATCTCCGAAGAACACAAATCTATTCTCATAAACAATCGCAACATTGCCATAAACATTTTTAGAGAAAGTACGTTCTCCTACAAATCCTACATTAAAACCAAAAAAATTATCCGATTCTTCAAGACTTTTTCCTGTTGTAATGCCATATTTAAATTTATTCTGCCCATATGCAGAAGCAACTACAACATCTTGAGTAAATAAAATTATTTGTGTTGTAAGAAAACATATAATGAACAATGTTGATTTTTTCATATTAAATACTTGTAAATGTTGTTATTAAAGATCTATCCTAAATCTGATAACATTATAAGAAAAAATGATATCGTATGCTTTCTCTACAAAATAGTAACCTATATAAAATTTAAGATTATAATTTTTGAAATTGTTTATAGGGTGGGAGATGGGACTCGAACCCACGACCCTTGGTGCCACAAACCAATGCTCTAACCAACTGAGCTACACCCACCATTTATTATTCTTTCCTTTACCATTTTGGTTTACTTCGTTCAACACGAAAGTATCGGGATTGCAAAGATAAAATCTTTTTACCAAACAGCAACACATTTTTTTAAAAAGTATCATTTTTCACTTGCAAACTAAAAAACTAATACATATTTTTGAGTATAGAATCTCTATAATATAGATTCTTACATTTAATAATTGAACATACTAACTATTTTTATAATATTTGATTTACAATAATTTCCCAAACAATTATTCTTATGGCAAGAGAAATTAAATTCTCCCTTCTATATAGGGATATGTGGCAATCTTCTGGTAAGTACGTTCCTAAAGTAGCTATGTTAAAAGAAATTGCACCTGTTATTATAGACATGGGCTGTTTTGACCGTGTAGAGACAAATGGCGGTGCCTTTGAACAAGTTAATCTCCTTTTTGGCGAGAATCCTAACAAAGCTGTTAGAGAATGGACTGCACCATTTAATAAAGTAGGCATTCAAACTCATATGCTTGAAAGAGGATTGAACGCATTAAGAATGTTTCCTGTCCCTGACGATGTTAGAGCTTTAATGGCTAAAGTAAAAAAAGCTCAAGGGACAAACATTATGCGTTCATTCTGCGGTCTTAACGACCACAGAAATTTAAAAGGTTCTGTAATCCATGCAAAGGCTGCTGGTATGATTGCACAAGCTGCACTTAGCATAACATACTCTCCAATACACACTGTTGAGTATTATATGGATATTGTGGATAAAGTTGTTGAATATGGAGCAGATGAAATTTGCTTGAAAGATATGGCGGGCATTGGTCGTCCTGCATTTTTAGGACGCCTTGTAAAAGCTATTAAAGATAAACATCCAAAAATTGTAGTTCAGTATCATGGTCATTCTGGTCCAGGATTTTCTGTAGCCTCAATGCTTGAAGTTGCAAGAGCTGGGGCAGATTATATAGATGTTGCGATGGAACCTCTTGCATGGGGAAAAATTCATCCCGACGTGATTACTATACAAGCGATGTTAAAAGATGCGGGCTTCCTTGTAAAAGATATAAATATGAACGCATATATGGAGGCACGCGCTTTAACTCAGAAATTCATTGATGAATTTTTAGGTTATTGGATTGCTCCGAGCAATTATCAAATGAGTTCATTATTAGTTGGTTGCGGTCTACCTGGTGGTATGATGGGTAGTATGATGGCAGATCTTAAAGGTTTCCAAGGGGCTATAAATGCTTCATTAAGAAATCAAGGAAAGAGCGAATTAGATCTTAACACTCTTGCTGTTATGCTATTCCAAGAAGTTGAATATGTATGGCCTAAGTTAGGTTATCCACCTTTGGTAACTCCATTCAGCCAATATGTAAAGAATACAGCACTAATGAACTTAATGCACATGCTTAAAGGTGAGCCTCGTTGGAAGACTATAGATAAAGATACAATGAACATGATCCTTGGCAAAATGGGTAAACTCCCTGGAGAACTTGCTCCAGAAATTAAGGAGATTGTTAAGAGTAAAGGTCTTGAATTCTATACAGGTGTACCGCAAGATGCTTTTCCTAATGACCTACCACGCTACGAGCAAATGATGAAAGAAGAGGGTTGGGAAAGAGGAGAAGATGATGAAGAATTGTTTGAATTTGCTATGCACGAGACACAATATAGAGATTATAAGAGTGGTATTGCTAAAGAACGCTTTGAGAAAGAGTTAGAAGCTGCTAAAACTAAAGCTGGTGCCCCTATTATTATCACCCGTCCTGTAGTAGAAGTTCCTGCTTTTGATGTAGATAAAATTATTGCTAAATATCCCGATGCAAAACCTATTCATGCTACTGTTAAAGGTGAGGTTATTTGGCAATATGATGTAGAAGACAAATCATCTGCACCTACAGAAGGATCTGAGGTTAAGGAGAATAAAACTCTTTGCTTTATACAGGCATTCTATGGCCATGAGGAGATTAAATCTCCTATCAATGGAAAACTAATTGCTATATGTGCTAAACAAGGACAAAAGGTTGTTAAAGATGAAATAATTGCTTTTGTTCTATAATTATATAGGATAAGCCTATTTATAAAATAGTCTTTCAGACAGAAAAAGGTTTCAGATTCTGTTTTCAAGAAAGATGACCTGCAGATGTTGCCTTTTTAGACGACATCTGCTTTTTATAAGGTAACCATAAATATAGGCTTTAAAAGAATATTTAATAGATTAAATAGTAATTACCAAAAGAATAATTAACTTGTTTTGTTTAAAATATGAACAACAAAACTTTATCAACATTAACAACTCTTGCATATACTATCCTCTTGTGTCTTAGTTTCTGTTCTTGCAATGATAATAACAAGAGAGAGGCAGAAATTATAAACTGTGTACAAAATATTTATAAAGATGTAGCAGATCAATATAATAATCTATTTCTATCTGATTCTTGTATTATTCTCAATTTAGATTCTCTTTATTGCTCTACATCATGGAATAATTTAATTAAAGAGGTAGAAAAGAAAGATTCTGAATCAGAGGAAGAAATGGGCTTTTTTGATTTTGATTATTGGATAATGGGGCAGGATTTGAGTAATTTTAAAATTGAGAACATTAAAGTAGAAGAGTGTAACTCAAATAGTGCAAAGACAACAATAGATATTTTAAATTGTGGCGTCAAATATAAAGTATTTCTTCATTTAATTTTTGAAAACAATACATGGAAGATAGACAACTTCATAGATTTATCAAATGGGACAAATCTAAAAAAAGCAATGCAAGATTATCTTAATGAATAATAATTCACCCCCCGAAAGTTTTTTCTAACTTTCGGGGGGTGAATTAATTTCCATTATATATTACTTCATATTGAAAACCAAATTAACCCCATCAAAAATAACGCTTAAAGTCTTACCATTGAGCGTTCCGTAGAATGTAAATTCTGGCTCTTCTAAAGCAGGAACTGGAGCTTTAAACGAACTTTCATAGGCATCAAATGTGATATTAGGTTTGTTGAAAGTATATTTTCCTCTAACAAAATCTTCATTACCGTCATATTCTAACTGCAGAGTAAATGAATCTGTTGAAGGGGCAAAATCTAATGTTGATTTTATAGGCT
>CAMNNS010000103.1 GCA_946545765.1 uncultured Bacteroidales bacterium
ACCAATTTTATCTCTGCGTCTCCGTTTGTAATAAATCTCTTAACTCCATTTAACATCCACATATTTTTAGATTCATCAAATGTAGCTTTAAGTGTAACTGCTTGAAGATCTGAACCAGCCTCAGGCTCTGTTAGGTCCATAGAACAAGTATCACCTTTGTGGATTCTTGGTAAAAACTCTTTTTTAATCTCATCAGAAGCAAACTCAGCGATAGTCTCTGCACAATCTTGTAATCCCCAAATGTTTGCATAGCCAGCATCTGCTCTACCAACTAACTCTGCAGCCATTACATAAGGTACCATAGAAAAATTTAATCCATCATACTCTCTTGGAAGGGCAATACCATAAACACCCGCCTTTGTAAGAGCCTCTTGATTTATTTTTGTACCAGCAGCATAGGTAACCCTACCATCTTTACATACAGGACCATCTAAATCTACTTGCTCTGCATTTGGAGCAATAATATCTCCACTGATTTCACCTATAATTTCAAGAACTTTATCATAAGAGTCTAAAGCATCTTCTAAATTTTTAGGTGCATCATCATATTTACCATAATATTTATAATTATCCTCTTTTAGTTCAACAATTCTTTTCATCATAGGATGAGAGAGTTGGAACTTTAAATCTGAATTATCTGTATAAAAATTTGCCATAATATTTTCTCCTATTTACTTTGCTTTTTATAAGAAGCAATAATCTTTGGTACAACATCGTTTAAATCACCTATAATAGAGTAATCTGCAATTTTATGGATAGGTGCAGTAGGGTCATTATTTATAGCAATAATGATTTTACTTTGATCCATTCCAGCGGTGTGTTGAATTGCACCACTAACACCTACACAAAAGATTACTTTAGGTCTTACTGTTACTCCTGTTTGACCTATCTGGCGAGCATTCTCAACAAAGCCGGCATCTACAGCAGCACGACTTGCACCAACCTCAGCACCAAGAGTTTTTGCAAGGTCAAATATAAGTTTAAAATTCTCTTTACTACCTACTCCATAACCGCCATCTACAAGAATTTGAGCCCCTTTTATATCTATTTTTTTCTCCTCAATTTCTCTTTTGATAATTTCTACTGCAAAATCACTATCAATGAGAATTTTAGATACATCTATCTTATTAACTACGCCTTTAATAGCATTATTTAGAGGCTCTTTTTTCATAACACCCTCTCTAACAGTAGCCATTTGTGGACGGTGTTCAGGATTCACAATTGTAGCTATAATATTACCACCAAATGCGGGACGAATTTGGTATAATAGGTTTTTATAATTTTTTCCCGATTTAGGATCTTCGTGATCTCCAATTTCTAAAGCTGTACAATCGGCTGTTAATCCGCTATGTAAAGCACTTGAAACTCTTGGGGCTAAATCTCTTCCAACAGTGGTAGCACCAAATAGTGCAATTTGTGGTTGCTCTTCTTTAAAAAGATTTAAAGTTATAGCAGTATATGGTAAAGTTCTATAAAAAGCCAACACAGGGTCGTCTGCTAAATGAACTTTTTTAGCTCCATATAAGTATAATTCTTCTACAAGATTCTCTACATTACTTCCTATTAGAAGTGCCTCAACATCAACATTAAGGTGTGAAGCCAAAGTTCTTGCTTTTGTTAGAAGTTCAAGACTTACATCGCAAATCTTTCTATCTTCTGTCTCTATATATACTATAATATTATTCATAAATTTTCTTTTTAAAATTATCCTATCTCATGATTTGCCATTAACTCTCCGATTAGTGTATCTATATCTTGTTGAGAATTTGTCAAACACTTACTCTCTTTAGCTTTAAATACTATATTTTCTACTTTTTTAACCTTTGTAGGTGAACCTGCAAATCCATAACTATTTTCATCACCTCCAACATCATTTACACTCCATTCCTCTATCTTTAAGTATGGCTTTTCTTCTATTGAAATTAAGTATTTCCCCTCATTAATAGGATCTTTCTCCTCATTGATACTTCTTGCATATTTATATTTCATAATTTTTTTAGCATTACGAGGACGGCATGGGGCAGCAGTTGCATGTACAGTTATTAGACAAGGAAGCGTAGATGTTACAACCTCAATACCTCTCTCTAATCTTCTTAGAATAGTTATTTTGTCATTGTTTATATCTGTGATTTCCTCTGCATAGGTAACTTGTGGCCATCCTAATTTTTCGGCAACTTGAGGACCCACTTGAGCCGTATCCCCATCAATTGCTTGGCGACCAGCAATTATTATGTTTGGATTCAATTTTTTACATGCTTGTGATATAGCGTAAGAAGTTGCTAAAGTATCCGCACCTGCAAATCTTCTGTCTGTTAGCAGAATACCGCCATCTGTACCTCTATAAAGACCCTCTCTTATTATTTCTGCAGCACGGAAAGGACCCATAGTTAAAATGTAAACTTTAGTTGTTGGAAATTTGTCTTTAATCCTGAGAGCTTGCTCTAAAGCATTCATATCCTCAGGATTAAAAATTGCTGGGAGAGCAGATCTATTAACTGTCCCCTCTGGAGTCATAGCATCTTTGCCAACATTACGAGTGTCAGGCACTTGTTTCGCCAAAACTACAATTGTAAAATCTTTGCTCATATCTTTTATTTATATTTAATTACGATTTGTTATTAGATGGGTTGATACCCATTGGGATAGGGGGAATATCTGTTTCGTTATGTAACTTAATCTCACCAAACTTCCCCTCATATTTTGCCATATTATCTCCTAAAGCATTAAGGAGCCTCTTTGCATTTTCTGGAGTAATGATAATTCTATTAGTAACTTGAGCCTTAGGCATTCCTGGAAGCATCTCAATAAAATCTAATATAAACTCATTAACAGAATGAGTAATAATAGAGAGATTACTATATGAGCCTTTTGCAACCTCTGCACTTAGCTCTATATTCAATTGGTTTTTCTCTTCCATACATTTGGTTTTAGTATTCTGCAAATATACTTAAAAAATCTTATTTTAGCATAAAGTGGGAAATAGATAACCTTTTTGTATATTTGTAAGCTTTGTTAATTTTTAGAAAATATTAAAGAATAGATATAAAAATAAATTATATGGAACTTTCTGCAAAATATGACCCTTCATTAGTAGAAGATAAATGGTATTCTTATTGGTTGGAAAATAGATTTTTTCATTCAGAACCAGATGAAAGAGAACCATATACTATAGTAATTCCACCGCCAAATGTTACAGGTGTGTTACATATGGGGCATATGATGAATAATACTCTGCAAGATGTACTTATTAGAAGGGCAAGGATGCTTGGGAAAAATGCTTGTTGGGTACCAGGGACAGACCATGCCTCTATTGCCACAGAGACAAAAGTTGTGGCAAGATTAAAAGAGAGGGGGATAAATAAAAAAGATCTCACAAGAGAAGAGTTTTTAGAGGAGGCTTGGAAATGGAAAGAGGAACATGGAGGAATAATATTAGAGCAACTTAAAAAATTGGGAGCTTCGTGTGATTGGGAGAGAACAAAATTTACTATGGACCCTGAACTTAGTGAGGCAGTTATTAAAACCTTTGTCTATTTTTACAATAAAGGGCTTATATATAGAGGTATTAGGATGGTAAACTGGGACCCTGTAGGCCACACTGCAGTAAGTGATGAAGAGGTTATTCATAAACAAACTCCATCTAAATTATATTATTTGAGATACTATATCGGTGAAAATGGTAAAAAAACTGATAATTATATTGTTATTGCAACAACTCGCCCCGAGACAATAATGGCAGATGTGGCAGTATGTATAAACCCAAATGATGATAGATATACATATTTAAAAGGTAAGAAAATTTTAATTCCGTTAATAGATAGAGAGATTCCTATTATAGAAGACGAATATGTTGCGATGGATTTTGGAACAGGATGTTTAAAAGTTACCCCAGCCCATGATATTAATGACTACGAATTAGGGTTGCGTCATAAACTTCCAGTAATAGACATTATAGATGAAAATGGTTGTCTTAATGAAAAAGCAATTATTTTAATTGGAGAAGAGAGATTTACTGCAAGAAAGAAGATTGTAAAACTTTTAGAAGAGGGTGGCTTTTTAGAAAAAATAGAAGATTATACCTCACCGATAGGTCATTCAGAGAGGACAGATGCAGTTATAGAACCACGCCTATCTATGCAGTGGTTTTTAAAGATGGATAAACTTGCAAATGAAGCTCTTAAAAGTGTTGATGAGGGTAAAGTTACTCTTATTCCCGATAGGTTTACAAACACTTACAGACATTGGATGGAAAATGTAAGAGATTGGTGTATATCAAGACAATTGTGGTGGGGACAACAAATTCCTGCTTTCTATCTTCCTAATGGTGATGTAGTTGTAGCTGAAAATAAAGAGAAAGCATTTGAAGAGGCTAAAAAGATTATTCCTAATATATCTATAGAGGAATTAAAACAAGATGAAGATGTGTTAGATACATGGTTCTCTTCATGGTTATGGCCTATTTCTGTATTTGACACAAATAAACCAGGGAATCCAAACACAGAGTCTAATAGAGAGTTAGATTATTATTACCCTACAAATGATTTGATTACCGCTCCCGATATATTATTTTTCTGGGTGGCAAGGATGATAATGGCAGGGAATGAATTTATGGGTAAAGAACCTTTTGAAAATGTATATTTAACTGGTATTGTTAGGGATAAACTTGGGAGAAAGATGTCTAAAACTCTTGGTAACTCTCCCGATCCATTAGATTTAATTGCTAAATATGGTGCCGATGCCGTTAGGATAGGGATTTTGCTTTGTACAACAGCAGGTAACGATATATTTTATGATGAGTCTCAAATTGAGCAAGGGAGAAACTTCTGCAATAAGATATGGAATGCATACAGACTTATTACGGGATGGGAAGTAGATAAAAACCTAAATCAACCAGCAAGTGCGTCATTAACTGTGCAATGGTTTGAAAATAAATTGAATAAATCTATCAAACTGATAGAAGACCATTTTTCAAAATTCAGGATTTCTGATGCAACAATCACTACCTATAAACTATTCTGGGACGATTTCTGTGCGTGGTATTTAGAGGGTGTTAAACCAGCTTTTGGAGAGAAAATAGATGAGACAACTTACAATAAGACTATCTCATTTTTTGACTCATTACTCAAAATGTTACACCCGTTTATCCCATTCATTACAGAGGAGTTATGGCATAATATGGTTCAAAGAAAAGAGGGTGAGACAATTATGCTACAAATGCTCCCTAAAGCCTCTTTATATAATGATGAATTGATTAAATTATATGAAATGGGAGAAGAGGTGGTAATGAATGTTAGAAATGTTAGACAAGGCAAATCTATCTCTCCTAAAGAGAAATTGGAAATTTTTGTAAAAGGAGAATTTAATAATACCATATCGCCGATGATAATTAAAATGGCTAACCTGTCTAATATTCATACAATCAAAGATT
>CAMNNS010000104.1 GCA_946545765.1 uncultured Bacteroidales bacterium
TGGTATTTATAGATTAATAATATGTGTCAAATTGTACTATTACTTTGTTCGTCTTCTTCTCATCTCTGCAGATAACATTTTTAATTCTCTGCCTGTTTGACCTGCTACGGAAGTGTTCTCCTCTGCTCTACGAATTAGATATGGTATAACATCTTTAACTTTTGCATAAGGGACATATTTTGTAACATTAAACCCTTCATGGGCAAGGTTGAATGAAATGTTATCACTCATTCCGAGTAATTGGGCAAAATGAATTCTTGAATCGGAACGGGAAATACCTTTCTCATCGATAAGTTTAGCCAACTTATAATTACTCTCTTCGTTATGAGTTCCCATAAATAGTTCAAATCTGTCTAAATGGTCCATCACGAACTTTACCCCCTCATCAAAATTTGCATCAGTAGCCTCTTTATTCGGGCAAATTGGATCGGGATAACCTAATCTTGCAGCACGAGCCCTCTCTTCCTCCATATAAGCTCCTCTTACAAACTTAATTCCAGCAATATAGTCTTTCTCACAAGCATCCTCATATATCTTTCTTAAATATGGCATTCTATCATGTCTGTACATCTGTAAGGTTGCAAAAATGATTGCTCTTTTCTTATTATAAAGTCTCATCATCTCATCTGTTTGAGCATCTATAGCCTTTTGGAAGCAATAATCCTCTGCATCTACTATAAGACGAATATCATTATCGTATGCCCTCTTACAAAGGGTGGCAAATCTCTCTCTATATTGTTCAAACTTAATCTTTTCTGAATCAGATAATTTTTCGGGATATTCAGACCCTTTTTCTAACACCTCATCTGTAGTAATTGTAGATGGTTTAAATACGGCATATGCTAAATTAGGATTCCCTTTTGCAAAATCTATAGACCTTATTGTCTCATCAAAAGTTGCCTTAATTCCCTCTTCTGTTTGCTCCCCTTCTGCAGAAAAATCTAATGTTGCCTTAACATTAAATTTCTTTAGATGATCTATTATTTTTTTACAGTCATCTAATGTCTCACCGCCCACAAATTGTTTGTAAAGAGTTGGTTTGACAGCCCACCCTATTGGAAAATTCATCTTTAAAGCGAGGTTAGATGCCCCTTTTAAAATTTTAACCATCTTGGGACTTTTAATAGTTTTAAAAAGTAGATAGGCATTACTTAACTCTCCCTTACTTTTAGAAGAGAAAGCTACTTCGAGATTATTAAAGTCTAACATAATTTATAATTATAAAATTGTTATTAGTTGTTTCGTTTTAGGCAATATTTATTTATTATGCTGTACGCCTCAGCTACACCCAACTCTCCTGCTGTACTCATATCTAAACATCCTTTATCGTTATCCTTTAAATATATAAGTACGAGACCTCTATTGTAATAAGCCTCTTTAAGATTAGGTAATAATTCTAATGCTTTAGTATATTGCAATATGGCCTCGGGTAGATCTTGTTGTAAGCAATATAGGTTTCCTAAATTATAATATGTGAAAGGAAATTTAGGAAGTAATTCCACAGCCCTTTTCATATCGTGAATGGCAGCAGTATAATCATAATTAGTATGCCTATCATTTACCCTTGCCTTAGCTGTCCTTGTGTTATCTAAAGTCAGAACTTGAACATTTCTCTCCATAGATGATATAAAATCTATCATATCTGCCTGAATGACACCTTTATTTATATAATAAAAAGGATTGTCTTCTTCTAACTCTATCGCCCTATTGTAATCTAACAATGCCTCATTATAAAGACTTTGATTTGCTGCTATGAGTGCCCTTATAAAGTATTGATTTGCACTATTGAGGGTATCTTTACCACTTAATTTAATATACAAATCGGGAGAGATTTTAATATCGTCTTTTATAGCAAGGAACTCTATAGGTATTTCAAAATTAGAGATAAATCTCTCTATTTCTAACCCTTCATAAATAGTTTCAAATGCCAATAAATCTCTCTTTTTCTCTACGACATGAAATTTATATAGAGGCTTTAATCTTATATCTACATCTCTATATTGCAACAATTCGTTATTAGCAAAATCTCTCTTTGCAAAATCTGAATCTAATGCAATCATTTGGTCAAATCTCTTTGCGGTATCTGCAAAATTTTTTGCTGATATACTATCTCTTGTTTTGTTGTAATACTCCTTAACTTTTTCATTTGCAATAAATTCATCTTGCCTTGCAGAGTTATACTGACCTATTTGGAACTTTGCATAAGAACGGTTCTGATACGCTTTGGCAAAATCGGGATATAAATTTATAGCACTTGAGTAATCGTTTATAGCCTCTCTATATTTTTTTAGCTGTAAATAAACAGAGGCTCTGTTAAAGTATGCTAAAACATTATTCGGGTTCACCGATATAACTCTGTCATAATCATTTAACGCACCATATAAATCTCCTTTTGAAGAGAGGATAATTGCTCTATTATAAAGAGTTAAAGCGTTCCCGGGCTCATATTCAAGCACTTTATTTAAATCTACTAAAGCCCCTTCTATATCATCAATTTCATATTTTATTATAGCACGATTAAAAAAAGCAAAGGTGTTTAAAGTATCTAAATGGATTGCATTGTCTAAATCTTTGAGTGCAGCCGAAACACTATCTTTTAGGGCATATATTCTTGATCTTCTAATATATCCTTCTGGGTCTTTAGAATTAAGAGCTATTGCCTTGTTATAATCGTTTAGTGCTTTTAGAGTATCACCAACGAACAAATAAGCCGCCCCTCTATTTAGATAAGTATCAGGAACTTTAGGCTCAAATTTTATAAACTTATTAAAATCTTCTATCGCTTTTTCAAATTGTTGCGACAAAAAATATGTTACACCTCTGCTAAAATATAGCCCTGTATAGCTTGGGCGAAGATCTACTGCCTCTGCCAAATCTCTTAGTGCCTCATCATATTTCCCGATACGGGATAGTGTTATAGCTCTGTAATGATACGCTGGAGTATATATTGGATTGAGTCTCAAAGAGCTATTAAAATCTTTTTCTGCACCAATAAAATCTCCTAAATTATATTTTGCTATACCTCTGAAAAAATATGAGTCATAAAGAGTGGAGTCTATTCTACACAGGATATTAAAGTTTTCTATAGCTGTAGAATATTTTCCATCTATTAAAAGTTGCCTCCCCCTTAGCAAGAATTGGTCTGTATCGTATTGAGCCCTACAAATAGTAGTAATGAATAGTATAAAAATCAACACTATATATTTGAGGGAATAACTTTTCATTTCTTAAATAAAATGGGTTAATTTTGCACAAAATCTATCCTAAGCAAGGATAACCTTTATCGCAAATATAATAAATAAGAATTGATGAAACTAAACTTTTTCATACTAATATTAAATATATGTTTATCAATCAACATCTCTTATGCAACAATAGTCTCTGTCAAAAATGTGCCTCAAAATAGAGACACAATTTACAAAGCCGAGATAGAGAAATTAGATGTTTGGACCCTTAAAGAGACTTTGCAAAAGATTCTAAACTACGATATTAAAGAGAAGCAATTTAATACATTAGAGAGCAGATTAAACAATATAAGATTATTTATAGAAGAGAGATTTGAAGAAGACTCTATTAAACCTTTTGGGATGTCATACATCTCAAGTTTTAGTTTAAGTGATATTGGGAGAAATGGTAGAGGTATGAACATTATTGGGATATTGCCTACAGAAGATAATAGTAGGTTTTCTTATCGCGATACAGTAAATAACCAGTATTCACAAGAATATATAATAATAGGGGCTCATTATGACAACTTAGGGGCAGATTACAACGCAAGTGGAGTAGCGGCGCTATTAGAAGTAGCGAGGGCATTAAGTTATGATTGGAGAAATGGTAAAAAATTTAAATACAACATTCTTTTTGTAGCATTTGATGCCAACAGATTCTCATCTTATGGAAGTTATATGTTTCTCAATTCATGTGGGATAAAATTTGAGAATATTAAGTTATTTATAAATATTGATAAGCTTGGTGGAGAAAATATCAAGAAAGAAAACTATATAGGAACAAGAAACAGTAGTAGAAATAAAAACAAAAATTATGTTTATCTACTTGGCTCTCAAACATTTAAAAACGCAAGTGTTTATATAGACAGTGCCAATAAAAACAATCTTGTGAATATAGAATATAGAATGTCTCAAGATAATGATATAGAGAATCTTATTATAAGTTTAGGGGAACAAATAAATTTTGCCACAAGAGACATTCCATATTTCTTACTTACAAGCGGAATAGGAAATTATACCACTCAACAAACAGATAATGAGAGCAATATAAAGTATAAATTTTTACTAAAAAGGACAGAATTTTTATACAATCTTATCTCAATAATTGCCGAATAACTAAAATGGATTTTAAATTAAATTCTATATACCAGCCAACAGGAGACCAACCTCAAGCAATAGAGGCTCTTACAAAAGCGATTAAAAATGGAGACAAAGCTGTTACCCTACTTGGAGTAACGGGGAGTGGTAAAACCTTTACAATGGCTAATGTTATTGCAAATTTGAATAGACCTGCTCTTATTCTAAGCCACAATAAAACACTTGCGGCACAGCTATATGGAGAATTCAAATCATTCTTCCCCGAAAATGCTGTAGAGTATTTTGTATCCTACTATGATTATTATCAACCAGAGGCATATATCCCAACAACAGATACATATATCGAGAAAGATTTAAGTATCAACGATGAGATAGACAAACTTAGAATTGCAGCCTCGGCTTCATTGTTAAGCGGAAGAAGGGATGTTATTGTAATATCATCTGTCTCTTGTCTTTACGGAATTGGGAATCCTGCAGACTTTCATGCTAATACTATCGAGATAAAAAAGGGAGATATAATTTCCCGTAATAAATTTTTGTACAATTTAGTAGATAGTATGTACTCAAGAAATGATATTGAGTTTAAAAGGGGAACATTTAGAGTTATCGGAGATTCTGTAGATATAAATATCGCCTATGGGAATGAAGCGGTAAGGGTAATGTTTTTTGGGAATGAAATAGAAGAGATAGAGGTGTTTGAGCCTAATACAGGTGGAATCATAGAGACAAGGGAGAGTATATCTATCTATCCTGCAAATATTTTTTCAACTACAAAAGAGAGGGCAAATAGTGCAATTATTCAAATTCAAGATGATTTAAAAAGGCAATACGACTTCTTTATGGAGATTGGTAAAAACCATGAAGCCAATAGATTAAAACAACGGGTGGAGTACGATTTAGAAATGATTAAAGAACTTGGTTATTGCCCTGGAATAGAAAACTATTCAAGGTATTTTGATGGTAGAGAGGCAGGAACAAGACCATTCTGCTTAATAGATTATTTTCCTAAAGATTATATAACTCTAATTGA
>CAMNNS010000105.1 GCA_946545765.1 uncultured Bacteroidales bacterium
ATGTAGTTTATCTACCATTCTCGATATATCCATCTTTGCCCTCTCTAACCTATTAGGGGAGTAATCTTTAGCCAACATAGAATTAGAAACATCTAATGCTATCATTATTTCAGCCCCTTCATTGCTACTCTCTTTTAGAACAGCACCCAACTGAGGGCGAGCAAGTCCTATCACTAAGAAGAACCACGCTAAAGAAAAGAGTATTAGTTTAATCCAGCCCCTATATTTTGATCTTTCGGGCATAAGTTTTTCTACCAAATCGGGATTGCCAAACTTTGCCACCCTTGCCTTTCTCTTTGCCCTAAAGAGAGCATACAAAAGATAAAAAAGTGGTATTAGCAATAATAGATATAAAAATATTGGATATGCAAATAGTACCATAATTACTTCCTTTCTAATCTGATAAATACCTTGTAACAAATAACTTTAGCAAAAGCTCCAAAACTACCGCCAAAAAAGATAATAACGCAAAATATATAAATAACTCTTTATATTGAGGGAGAGATTCTACTTGAGTTAGAGTTTTCTCCATCTTATTGATTTCATTATATATCTCCAATAATTTTGTGTTGTCTGTAGCTCTAAAATATTTTCCCCCAGTCTGAGAAGCAATCTCTTTTAACAAATTCTCATCTATTTCTACTTGCATCATCTGAGTACCATAAGGTGTTGGTACTGGTGCCTCTCCGATAGCTCCTACACCTATTGTATAAACTCTTATATCAAATTCTTTTGCTATCTCTGTTGCCATCGCTGGAGAGATTTCTCCTGTATTATTAACACCATCTGTCAATAAAATTATAACCCTGCTTTTTGCAGGAGAATCTTTTAATCTTGTAACTGCAGTTGCCAAGCCATTCCCGATAGCTGTCCCATCATCAATAATTCCACAATCAACATCTTTCATCATATTGATAAGTGTAGCCCTATCAGTTGTTAGAGGGCATTGAGTATAACTCTCACCGGCAAAAACAACAATACCCATTCTGTCCGCAGGACGAGAAGAGATAAATTCTATTGCTATAGATTTCGCAGCACTAATCCTATTGGGTTTAAAATCCATTGCCAACATACTTGTAGAGACATCCATATCTAAAACAATATCAACACCCTCAGAAGATACCTTCTCTAAAATAGATGAAGATTTAGGACGTGCAATAGCAATAATTAGCGTTGCAACTGCAAGCATCCTAAGTGCAAATGGTATATGGCGAATTATTTTATTAAGAAATCCCTCTCTTCTCAAGCCCCACGCTTTTGTAGAAGAGACACTTAAATAGGAATGTTTCCCTTTTAGTTCTCTCCACAAATAAAGAAGAGTCATCGGGACAAGTAATAACAATAACCACAATAATTTAGGATATTCAAAAAACATCTTTAAGCCTCCTTACTTTTGTTCTCATTCAAAGTGGAATTCTCTTTCTCTTTCTCTCTTTCTTTCTCTCTTTCCTCTTCTAATTGCCTCATATAAGTATAATTAACAAAGTTAATTGCAGTTTGAATAGAATCTTCACTCTCATTCACTTGGGGTGTTAACTTAGCAAATTTCACTAAATCTGATATAGAAAACATCACCCCTAAATCTTCATATAATTTTTGCTCTATATTTTTGTTTTTTAGCTCATTCATTATTTCTGTAGAGGTCATCTCCACCGCCCCTATTCCATAACTTTTTTCTATATATTCTTTTAAAGTATCTGTAATCCCTGAGTAAAAAAGTTTATCCTTGCCCACTAACCATAATTTTTCTGAACGCAATTTATCTAACCGTTTTAAGGCTTGTATATGAGGTGGTTCTGCATATTTTCCCTCTCTTTTTGCCTTTCTATATTTTAAATATTTGTATAATAAAAAGATAATAATTGCAATTATTAAGAAAATTATTAACATAGGTAATAACTGCTTGAAAGAGAATGGATAACCCATCTGACCTTTAATATCATAGGGAGTAAAAGAAGCCGTATCTATTTGTAGGTTATTAACATATAAAGACTTTGAATCTATTTTAAGTGTATCAACACTCCCATCTTGTTTAGAAAATAGTATAATTGGAGATGGGAGATTGTAAGAACCACTATCAAAAGATGTTAGCAAAACTTTTGCACTTAATAATCTTTTCCCCTCTTTAAAGGATAAAGAGTCTAAAACAAAATCACTTACCACTTCAACCCTACCTTTTATTGTAGTATCTCTCTCCAACAAAGCCCCATAATTTGCAATATGTATGGGGGTATTTTCTGTAACCTCAAAATTTGTTTCCCAAACAATTTGGTCACCTATCAAGATAGAATCTTTAGACAAGGTGGATTCTTTAACCTGTTGCCCCTTTAAATAACTAAAAGAGAAAATTAAAAGTAAAAAAAACAGAACTCTTCTAAACAAACTACTGCTTACCTTTATCTGCATAATCTATTTATTTTTAAAAAAAGATATTAACTTTTTAACATAGTCATCATTAGTTGAAATATCTATTGTATCAACTTTATAACGACGAAGTAGGCGTTCCGCTTGATTATGAGCGGCTTCACCCCACTTTTTATAATCATTTCTAAATGAAGAACTTGAAGTGTTCACAATAAATTCTTCACCACTCTCTGCATCTTTTACCCTAACATATCCAACATTGGGAATCTCTCTCTCTCTTTGGTCATAGACATTTATCACCGAGATCTCATGACGATTTGTTGCAACTTTAAGTGCCTCTTCATAATTAGGGGCTCCTTTACTATTTACATCTAATAGGTCTGAAAGCAAAAACGCTGTACATCTTTTCTTTATCGCATTAGATAAAAATCTTAAAGCCTCGGAGATATTTGTTCCTTGTGATGTAGGTCTAAACTCCAAAAGTTCGGAAAGTATTCTAAGTAAGTGAGTTCTACCCTTTTTAGGAGGAATAAATTTTTCAACTTTTGAAGAGAAAAATAGTGCCCCAACTTTATCGTTATTTATAGAGGCTGAAAAAGAGAGAACTGCAGCAATCTCTGCCACAAGCTCTCTTTTAGTTTTCTCTTGAGTCCCGAATATACTTGAAGAGCTCACATCTATCAAAAGAACAACTGTAAGCTCTCTCTCCTCTTCATAAACCTTTATATATGGCGAGTGTAAACGGGCTGTAACATTCCAATCCATACTCTTAGCATCATCTCCATATTGATACTCTCTTACCTCACTAAATGCCATACCTCTCCCTTTAAATGCTGAATGATACTCTCCAGCAAATATCTGACGGGAAAGAGATCTTGTTTTTATCTCTATTTTCCGAACCTTCTTTAATAGTTCGTTATCCATTTTTTATATTCTTATTATATTGTCTATTATTTATTAAGGAACTGCAACTACATTTATAATCTCAGTGATAAGATTCTCTGCAGTAATATTTTCTGCTTCCGCTTCATATGTTAACCCTATTCTATGTCTTAATACATCATATACAACTGCCCTCACATCCTCTGGGATAACATAGCCTCTCCTTTTTATAAATGCGTACGCCTTAGCCGCCTTTGCTAAAGAAATACTTGCACGAGGAGAAGCACCATACTGTATATAGTTCTTTATCCTCCCTAAGCCATATTCTTCGGGAGTTCTGGTGGCATAAACAATGTCAACAATATAATTTTCTACTTTTTCATCTATATAAACCTCCTTTACAACCTCTCTTGCCCTAACTATATCCTCAGGTTTTAAAACTGTACTCGCTTTAGGAAACTCTTTCTGGTTATGAAGTTTAACTATCATCTTTTCTTCTAATTTCTTTGGATAGTTAACAATTACCTTTAACATAAAACGATCCACTTGTGCCTCAGGAAGAGGATATGTTCCCTCTTGCTCTATAGGGTTCTGAGTTGCCATAACAAGGAAAGGATTAGGTAGATGGAATGTTTGTTCACCGATAGTAACACACCTCTCTTGCATAGCCTCTAACAAAGCACTCTGAACTTTTGCAGGTGAACGATTTATCTCATCCGCCAATACAAAATTGGCAAAAACAGGACCCTGCTTTACTTGAAACTGCTCACTTTTTTGAGAATAAATCATTGTACCAACTATATCAGATGGCAATAGGTCGGGAGTAAACTGAATCCTATTAAACTTTGCATCTATTATATTTGATAGTGTACTAATAGCAAGAGTTTTAGCTAAACCGGGCATACCCTCTAAAAGTATATGACCATCTGCTAAAAGACCTATCAATAAACCCTCAACAAGGTTTTTCTGACCAATTATAACCTTGTTCATTTCCATAGAAATAATATCAACAAAGGCACTCTCTTTTTGAATCCTTTCGTTTAACTCACTGATATTTACGTTATTCATAAACTTTTATTATATTATTTAAATTATATATTACTATTTAAGACTAACAATATTTCTTAAATTACTACATTTGCATTATATGAAATACTTTATAAGACTCTCATACAACGGTGCACCATTTAGTGGATGGCAAATACAAAAAAACGCTCCGAGTGTCCAAGAAGAACTTCAGAAAGCACTTGCTGTACTATTTAAAGAAGAAGTCGAAGTTGTAGGTGCAGGTAGGACAGATAGTTGCGTTAATGCTATCAATTATATTGCACATACACAATTCAGCTCTAAAATACCACTAAATAGTCCATACAAGGAAAAACTCCTTTACAAAATAAATGCCATTCTACCTCTTCAAATAAAAGTTCACAACATTTTTGAGGTTCCCGATAAAGCACACGCAAGATTTGATGCTATAAGTCGTACATATCAGTACTTTATACACCTAACTCCAGACCCCTTTAACTCTCATTTTTCGTTCTTCATAAAGAGTGGTAAATTAGATTTTGAAGCGATGAATAAAGGGGCAGAATATTTTATCGGGCGAAGAGATTTCTCAAGTTTAGAAAAAATTGGTAGCGATAATTCTACATCAATTTGCACTGTAAAAGAGGCTTTCTGGGAAAAATGCGAACAAACTATCCCTTTTAATAGCATAGATAATAATAGCCATTATGTCTTTACTGTAACTGCAGATAGGTTCCTAAGAAATATGGTAAGAGCAATGGTAGGCTCTCTATTAGAAGTTGGTGAGGGGAAGAAAAAACCAGAATGGATTGCAGAAATGTTAGAAAAAAGAGATAGAAGTGCGGGTGGTTGCTCAGTCCCGGGTAATGCCTTGTTTTTAACAAATATAAAGTATCCTTTCACAACATTTTAATTGTTCATGGGAAGCAACATCTCTTTTCATAAATAGGAAACCATTAAGTGCTCAACATTGTCTGTTGGGAAACTCATTTTTGTCTTGAGTTTCATTTTTATCATTCAAATTTCTTTTGTTCCGTTTAAAATAGGATTTAACTCTTTTAAAACCCTCAACA
>CAMNNS010000106.1 GCA_946545765.1 uncultured Bacteroidales bacterium
AACGATCAATTATCTCTTTACACTAACAGCTTTCTTAACGATTATAGACTTCATTACTTAGAGCATCAAAATAAATATTTAGCCCCATTAAACAATATCTCCTCAAAGGAGCAATTTGTGAATATAGGCTCTTCGTGGTATATAGTTAAACTATACATAAGGGGGAATGTAAAAGTTTTAGCAGGTTTAATAGTTAAAGTTGAGCCAAGGATAGCAGACGCAGTTGAAGTACCTGAAATAAATCCTAATTTTAAGTTAGACAATAGATATGATATACAACCAATTACATCAGAGATAGGTTCTATTGTGGAGGGGAAAGATGGAGAAGTTTTGTTTTCTCTTGTAGAAGATATTACTGCGGTAAATAGATTAAAATCGGGAAACAATGTTTTAATATGGGTATCCCTAATATGTTCATTATTCGCTCTATTGGTTTATTACAATAGAAAGAGAAATTTAAAGAGATTTTTATTTTTTATTGTTGGGATAACAGTTTTAAGAGGTGTCTGTTTTGTTATTAAAGGGATAGTCGGGAGTGAAGTATTATTCTTCTCACCAACACTTTATGCAGACAGAACCCTATTTGATTCTATTGGTGATTTATTGCTTAATAATTTATATATCACCCTTATAGGAATCTCTGTATATATGCTTAGAGATAAATTGCTACAATTTGTAAGGGGGGGGCTTCCAATTATTAAGAATCTGACAATAATTTTTTTATTCCTACTCCCGATAGCAATATACATATATATAGATTTTAGCCTAAGATCTTTGATTAACAACTCTTCAGTTGTTATGGAGCTCTACAGAGTTACCCGACTTGATAAATACACTTTATTATGTTATCTCTCCTATGCAATGCTTTTCTTAGTTTTGATGTTTGCTATTCAGATAGCAGTGCAGGTTTTTAGGAGAGAAAAATTTATTTTTTCATTTAATAATATACTGCTCTATATAATCCTAATCTCTTTATATACTCTAATAACTGTAAGTTTGTTAGGTTCAAAGAAAGAGGAGAGGTGGAGTAATTTATTGGCAAACAAACTCTCTATAGAGAGAGATTTGTCTTTAGAGATAGAGCTTAGAGATATAGATAAAAAGTTAAAAGAAGATATTGTCTCTCAGAAATTTATTAACTCCCCTCATTATAATCTCAAACAGTTGGAGGAGAGATTCTCTGAACTATATTTTCAAAGAATTAAACAAAACTATTTGGTAACTCTTACTATATGCAATAGTAATGATGTGCTACCATTAGGGAATCGGGTAGAGAATTGTTTAGGATATTTCTCATCTATAATCTCAATGTACAATGGGGTCCCTATCGCTGATGAATGTTCTTTCTTTTATTTAAGCAGTTACAAAGGTAGGCTTGGTTATTTAGGAATTTTCTATTACAATACAGAATCTGGTGCTGTTAATTTTTTTGTAGAAATAGTACCTAAACCAAATGAGGAGACTAAAGGGTATCCTTCGGGTCTTTTAGATTACAGAGAGGGTTATTTAAATGTTGCATCCATACCCCCTCAATACTCTTATGCAAAATATCTGAATGGCAAACTGATACTTAATGAAGGGGGATATGATTATCCGTTATCATCTGAGAACTTTGGAAGTGAAGATGATGTGATTGGAAAAGACGGATATATCCATTTTGTTCGTGGTGTTTCTGATTCTAATGTTGTGGTTTTATCGAGAGCAAAAAGAACAATCTTCCCTTACATTGTTTCATTCTCCTATATTGCCCTTTTTTATAGTGCTATATTTTATTTTTTATTACGCTCAAGAAGGATAAAAAGGAGGGCTAAAAATAGAATGAATAGTGGTAGAAAATCTATACGAAGACAAATTACTCTATTTATAACTATAATTTTATCAGTTACATTATTATCATTAGGTGTAGGAAGTGTTTGGTTTAGTATAACTTATTATAATTCAAGTATAGTAGCACAATTAGATGAGAAGGTTCAAACGGTTAAAAAGACTCTTTTACCCTATTTCAGTTCTCCAAGCGGTTATCTCTCTTTAGATAGAGAAGCTTTTACAAATAGTTCATATTCAGAATTTCGTAAAATATTAGATAGGGTTTCAAGCGATATACATACAGATATCAATTTGTATGATGCAAGTGGTAAGATAATTTATTCTACAAAGGAGGAATTGTATTCCCGATTTGTATTATCAAGTAGAATAAATCATAGTGCATTTAGGAATATTATATCTGAAGGGAAGAGTCAAGTCTTTAATAGAGAACGCCTTGGCTCAATTAGATATAGTGCTCTTTATGCCCCAATCTATAATGACCAGATGCGTTTGATAGCAATTGTTGGTCTCCCTTATTTTGATTCAGGGAAAAGTTTAAGCAATGAAATATCACCAATTGTAGCGACAATAATAAATGTGATAATCTTACTATTGTTGCTTGCTATATCTTTAGCTCGAATTATATCGAAAAGATTGACAAAGCCATTGGCAAAGATAAGTAGTAGATTGAGTTTTATGAATTTATCAGACACCCCAGAACATATAAATTATAAAAGAAAAGATGAACTTGGAGCATTGGTTGAAGCTTATAACAAAATGGTAGATTCTGTTGCAGAAAGTACTAAACAAATAGCGCAAAATGAGAGAGAAAGAGCTTGGGGAGATATGGCACGACAAATAGCCCATGAAATTAAAAATCCTTTAACACCTATGAAACTTAGTATTCAAAGGATTATAATGTTAAAACAAAGAAATTCTGTTGGCTGGGAGGAGAAATTAGATGTGATATGTGCCTCTTTATTAGAACAAATAGATATTTTATCAAATACCGCATCTGAATTTAGTAGTTATTCTAAATTTTATGTTGAGGAGAATAGCGAGTTTAATTTATACGATTTAATTAAAGAACAAACTATATTATTTGACAATAAAGAGTATATTAGAATATCTTTTGGTTATGATTCTACTGAGTGTTATGTAACAGCAAGAAGAGGGCAAATAATAAGGGTTATAGTTAATCTCCTCTCAAATGCAATTCAGGCTTTAGAAGGTGCAGTAGAAAAAGGATTTATAAGAGTTTATTTATTTAATAAGGAAAATAAATACATTGTGGCAGTGGATGATAGCGGAAATGGAGTTAAAGATGAAGATTTAGCAAAATTATTTACCCCTAATTTTACAACTAAAAGCGGAGGTAATGGTTTAGGTTTGGCTATTTCAAAGAGTATAATTGAGCAAAGTGGTGGGGAAATATGGTATCAGAAATCGGAGTTGGGAGGTGCATCTTTCCAATTCTCATTACCTAAAATAGATCGAAAATAATAGTATAGAACAAATAAAATAATTATAACGAAAAACACAATCATGATTTACAATTTTGATAAAATAATCAACAGGAAAGGGACTTGTTGTACAAAATGGGACTCTTTGGAGGAACGCTTTACAAGGAAAGATTTAATCTCAATGTGGATTGCAGATATGGATTTTAAAACTCCCGATTTTTTTACTAAAGCTTTGGTAAATAGGATTGGTGATGGTGTATTAGGTTATGGATGTCGTCCAAATGAATGGTATGAATCGGTAATAAAATGGTTTAATAAAAGATACTCTTGGAAAATTAAAAAGGAGAATATTGGCTTTGTCCCAGGTATTGTTTTAGGTTTGTGCCACGCATTAAGATGTTTTACAAAACCAGGAGATAAGGTGTTAATAATGCCACCTGTTTATTTCCCTTTTAAAAATCAGATATTAGCTGCTGGTTGCAAAGTTGTTAATAACAAACTTCTTTTGGTAGAGAAAAAGACAAAAAAGGGGATTGTAGAGAGATTTGAGGTAGATTGGACAGATTTTGAAAATAAAATCAAAGGGTGTAAGATGTTTATATTATGTAACCCTCATAATCCGGGTGGTAGAGTTTGGAGTAGAGAGGAGTTAAAGAAGATGGCAGATATATGTTTAAAGAATAAAGTTATGGTTTTATCTGATGAAATTCATTGTGATCTTTATTCTAAAAAACATATCCCTTTTGCAACTGTTAATTCTAAACAAGCTTTAAACACAATCACTTTCCATGCTCCAAGTAAAACATTCAATTGTGCCGGTATGTGTGCGAGTGAATGGATTACAACATCAAAAGCGATAAAGGATAAATTCCAAAGTTATTTAAGTGCAGGAGATTTTGATAATGCACATTGTTTAGCTTACTATCCCGCTATGCTTTTATATTCTGATAAAGGGGAGGAGTGGTTATCTCAGGCACTATCTTATATAGATGGCAATATAGAGTTTGTAACCAAATTTTTGAGAGAGAACTTTACAATCGACGGTAAACAGATGGTATCTATGATTTTGCCCGAGGCTTCATTTTTAGTTTTTCTAAATTTTAGAAACTTAAAGATGTCTCAGAAAAAATTGGTAGATTTTATTATCAATGACTCTAAATTGGCGTTAAACGATGGAAGTACATTCGGTCCTGGTGGAGAGGGTTTTATGCGTTTGAATGTTGGTTGCCCAAGAGCTGTTTTAGAAAAAGCACTTAAACAATTGTTAGTAGCTTTTAAGAAAAAATTTAAATAGTTTAGTGACAAAATAGACGGTATCTATTTTTGCCTAAAGTAGATATTTATAGGACAACCTGTAAAATTAAAATGTTCTCTTATACGATTTTCTAAGTATCTCTTATAAGGGTCTTTAATATATTGTGGTAAATTGCAGAAAAAGGCAAATGACGGCACTTTTGTAGGCAGTTGTGTTACAAATTTGATTTTTATCATTTTACCTTTATACATAGGTGGTTCATGATTCTCAATCTCCTGAAGCATAACTTCATTAAGTTTTGCAGTAGGGATCTTCCTTGAGTAATTTTCATAAACTTCCATTGCAACTTTAAGAACATCGTATATTCTTTGTTTATTGATCACAGAGGTAAATACCACTGGTACATCTGTAAAAGGGGCTATCTTTTGTAAAAGAGAATCCTTAAACTCCTTCATAGAATTTGTATCTTTCTCTATCTTATCCCATTTATTAACAACAAAGACACAACCTTTACCATTTTTTTGAATAAGGTAAAAAATATTCATATCCTGAGCTTGAATCCCATCAAAGGCATCTATCATGAGGATACATATATCGGAACTTTCTATACTTCTAATAGCCCTCATAACGGAATAAAACTCCAAATCTTCATTCACTTTATTCTTCTTTCTGAGACCAGCTGTATCTACTAAAAGAAAGTCATATCCAAATTTATTATATCTTGTAACTATTGAGTCTCTTGTAGTTCCAGCGATAGGTGTTACTATATTTCTTTCGGTATTTAGAAGAGCATTTGTCATAGATGATTTTCC
>CAMNNS010000107.1 GCA_946545765.1 uncultured Bacteroidales bacterium
TCTCGCGACAGAGAATTATCTCGTGTAAGTGTAATAATCTCAATATTAGGAGCTACAACAAGAAAAGTCATATCAAATCTTATTTGATCATTTCCAGCTCCAGTACTTCCATGTGCAATAGCATCTGCCTCTATTTCTTTAGCATATCTCGCAATAGCCAATGCTTGGAAAATACGCTCGCTCGAAACAGATATAGGATAGCAATTGTTACGAAGCACATTACCAAAAATCATATATTTTAAAGATTTATCATAGTATTCCCGTGTAACATCAAGAGTAATATAACTTGATGCACCAAGTTTAATAGCATTTTCCTCATTTTTAAGAAGTTGTTCTTTTGAAAAACCACCTGTATTAGCACAAGCGGCATGAACTTCATTCCCATCTTTAACAAGCTTCATGATGGCATATGATGTATCAAGACCACCACTAAAAGCAACTACGATTTTTTTCTTTTTTGAGATAGACATATCTTATTTATTGAATTGTTACTTAGTATAATAATTAAAATTTAGCACTATATAATAAAATATTCTATTAACATTTATCCCCCCTTTATACTACCTTGCTCTATATCAATATTATAAGAATTTATACAAAATAGTATTACATAATTTCTACTTTAATTTAAATAGCTTTTTAATAAGATTTTTAGAAGCCATCATATAAGGGGTAAGCCAGGATAAGCTTTTATTTGTTTTGCTTGGGGTGTAAAGCATTCCATAGCATAAGCATATTTTGTTGTTGTTTCTTTTAAGAATATCGTAATTCAGACACCCTTCGCAACCTTGCCAAAATTCCTCATCGTGAGTGAGTTCACTAAGAGTAACAGGCTCATATCCAAGTCGTGTATTAAGTTTCATTACAGCAAGAGAAGTAGTAAGGCTAAAAATTTTTGATTTTGGATAACGCTCTCTGGCAAGATGAAATGTTTTCTCTTTAATTTGTTCAGCAATACCTCTTCTACGATATTCAGGATCTACGATAAGTCCGCTTGTTGCTATATAATCTCCATGGCTCCAAGATTCTATATAGCTAAATCCAACAACTTTATCTCCATATACTGCAATTACTCCATTCCCATTCTTCATCTTAGAGGCAATATAATTAGGCTCTCGTTGTGCAATTCCTGAAGTTCTCTGATGAGAAGAATTTGCAATAAGTATAGATATTTCCTCTGCAAATTTAATATGAGAGGAGTCTGTGTATATCACTTTTAGATTATTCATTTAAAAGACTTTAGTTATAATAAAGAGAAGTTTATTAATTATGCTCATGTGATTATTTTGTAAAAACGGCACAAAAATCAAAATTTCTAATGAATAGAACAAATTTTATAAGCAATAATTTAAATATTTTTTTAAGAAAAAATGAAATTATTACCTTTGCCAAAGTGGACATTCCATAAAACCCTATCAGCCTTAGCAGAATATCTGTTCAGGAATAAGACAACCAAGAGATTAGAACACGGTGCAATATGTATGAAAGTGTGAGTTTAATTGAATCGGTTATGGGCAATTTAAGGTATAAATATTAATGGCTAAGAGGTTCCACTTATTTGATAATAATAACAGTTTATATTATGGCAGACGAAAAAATAATATTCTCTATGAATGGTGTTGGTAAAATATTACCTCACAATAATAAAGTAATACTCAAAAATATCTATCTATCATTCTTTTACGGTGCAAAGATTGGTATCATAGGTTTAAATGGTTCGGGTAAATCTACCCTATTAAAAATTATTGCAGGGGTAGAGTCATCATACCAAGGAGAGGTTGTTTGGGCTCCGGGCTATACAGTAGGTTACTTAGAGCAAGAGCCACAAATGGATGAGGGGAAAACTGTATTAGAGGTTGTACAAGAGGGAGTTCAAGAAGTGGTTGACCTACTTAATGAATATAATGAAATCTCTGCAAAATTTATGGAGCCAATGGACGATGAACAAATGGCAAAACTTATGGAGAGACAAGGGGAGCTTACAGAAAAAATAGAACAAATAGATGGTTGGGAAATAGACTCTAAATTAGAAAGGGCAATGGATGCACTTCAATGTCCACCTTCAGATGCCAAAATAGCCAACTTATCGGGAGGGGAGAAAAGAAGAGTAGCATTATGCAGACTTCTCCTTCGCCAACCCGATGTGCTTCTTTTAGACGAGCCCACAAACCATTTAGATGCAGAGAGTATTCAATGGTTAGAAGCTCATTTAAAGCAATATAAAGGTACTGTAATTGCTGTTACTCACGATAGATATTTCTTGGATAACGTAGCGGGTTGGATATTAGAATTAGATCGAGGAGAAGGAATACCATGGAAAGGTAATTACTCTTCTTGGTTAGACCAAAAAACTAAACGATTAGCACAGGAAGAGAAACAAGAGAGTAAAAGGAGAAAAACTTTAGAGAGAGAACTCGAATGGGTAAGAATGGCACCTAAAGCAAGACATGCTAAACAAAAAGCACGTTTGGGAGCATACGAGAAACTTGCCTCTACAGATATTAAAGAGAAAGAGGCAAAATTAGAAATATATATCCCGAATGGCCCACATTTAGGAAACAAAGTAATTGAGTTTGAGAATGTAAGCAAGGGTTATGGAGATAAACTCTTGTTTGAAAATTTAAATTTTGTCCTTCCACCTGCAGGAATAGTTGGAGTTATTGGACCAAACGGAGCAGGAAAAACTACTCTATTCCGTCTAATTATGGGGATAGAGAAACCCGATAACGGAAATATTACATTGGGTGACACTGTAAAAATTGCCTATGTAGATCAGCAACATAGGAGCATAGACCCCGATAAAACAATCTACCAAACAATTGCAGGAGACTCTGAATGGGTAAGATTAGGGAACAAAGAAATTAATGCAAGAGCATGGGTGTCAAGATTTAATTTTAGTGGAGCAGACCAAGAAAAATTATGTGGCATTTTATCGGGAGGAGAAAGAAATCGTCTCCACTTAGCATTAACCTTAAAAGATGAGGGTAATGTTTTACTTTTAGATGAACCAACTAATGATGTAGATGTTAATACAATTCGGGCGTTAGAAGAGGGATTAGAGAATTTTGCAGGGTGTGCTGTTGTAGTAAGTCATGACCGCTGGTTTTTAGACAGAATTGCTACCCATATTCTCGCTTTTGAGGGTGATTCTCAGGTGGTATTTTTTGAGGGCAATTACGCAGAATATGAGGAGAATAGAAAAGCAAGAGTTGGTAATATTGAACCTAAGAGGTTTAAATACAAAAAACTTATGGAGTAGATGAACATTGCTATCATAGGTGGTGGTGCTGCAGGCTTTTTTTGTGCAATTGAGCTAAAAAGAGAAATTCCACACTCTAATATTACAATTTACGAATCGGGAGAACAAGCCCTCTCTAAAGTTGCAATCACAGGGGGAGGAAGATGCAATCTTACAAACTCTTTTAGAGAGATTAAAAGTTTAAAATCTGCCTATCCACGAGGAGAACAGGTAATTAAACGGGCATTCAAGGTATTTGATCAGAATTCAACTTGTAAATGGTTTGAAAATGAAAGCGTTAAATTGGTTATACAAGAAGACCAATGTATATTTCCAAAATCACAAAATGCTTTAGAGATAGTAAATAAATTAATCACACTTGCCAAAAAGTTAGATATTAAGATATTAACAAACCATAAAGTAAAATCTATTAAATTCAAATCTCAATTAAATGAAGAGAGTCCTCTTTTGTACAATATAGAATTCAACTCTAAAGAAAATTTAACCACAACCGCAGATTTTGTAGTTGTTACCACAGGAGGTGCTTACCGTCCCGAATCATTATCTTTTCTAAAAGAGTTTAATTTAGAAATTGTCCCCCCTGCCCCATCGCTATTTACCTTTAATTTAACAGAAAACAACAAACTATCAGAACTTTGTAGCTGTGCAGGAAATGTTATACAAGATGTTAAACTAAATATATCAAGGACAAAATTTGAATCCAATGGTACAATATTAATAACCCATTGGGGAATAAGTGGGCCGGCAACTCTTAAATTATCATCATACTCATCGCGATATTTATACGATAACAACTATAGAGCAGACCTTCGTGTAAAATGGATAGAAGAAAATGAGATTAAAACATTTATAATCAATAATATAAATAACTTCCCTAAAAAGAATATCAAAAACACCCACCCCGAAAAACTCTCAAGTAAATTATGGGAGTATTTAATTTCTAAAACTCATATAAAAACAGATTTAAGATGGGAAGAAATTAGTTCAAAGATGGTTAATAGAATTATAGAAACAATTACCAATGATTGTTATACAATAAATGGCAAAGGGGAATATAAAGAAGAGTTTGTTACTGCAGGGGGAATATCACTATCAAATATAAACTTAAACACTTTAGAAGCAAAATCTTACCAAGGATTATATTTTGCAGGCGAGGTCTTAGATATAGATGCAATTACCGGGGGATTCAATCTACAAGCAGCATGGAGTACTGGCTATGTAGTTGCAAAATCTATTAAAAAAGCAATATCTACTAACAGATTAATGTAAAAAATAAGCGAGCAAAATATTCACTCGCTTATTACTAACCTCTAAAAATGTTTACTCTGCAGAGAATTGGTCTTTCCCTACTCCACAAAGAGGGCATACCCAATCTTCTGGTAAATCCTCAAAAGCAGTTCCAGGGGCAATTCCGTTATCAGGATCACCAACTTCTGGATCATAAACATACCCACAAGGGTCGCATACATACTTTTTCATAACTTAATTTGTAATAATTTATGTTAGTTGATGTTTCTTATTAAGAATATATATTCTTAATGTTATAAACTCTTACTTATAGATAGACTTAGATAACAATTGCATCGCCTCTTCTAAATACTTTTTATCTATCTGATCAAAAGTTGACAATTTATCATCATCAATATCTAATACCCCAACAATCTCATTTTTACTATTATAAATTGGAATAACAATTTCACTTTTAGAGAGAGAACTACATGCAATATGTCCAGGGAATTGCTCCACATCATCAACAATAATAGTTTTTCCCATCTTCCATGATGTACCACATACACCTTTACCATAACCAATTCTATAACAAGCAACAGAACCTTGGAAAGGGGCTAAAACAAGCTCTTTTTCATCGCTGTTCTTTTTATCCTTAACTAAATAGAACCCTACCCCACAGAAATTCATTTCCATTTTCATCTAAGCTGATCTATTAGCTAAAACACTAATCTGGTCATCTTCTCCTTGAATCAGCAAAGATAACT
>CAMNNS010000108.1 GCA_946545765.1 uncultured Bacteroidales bacterium
AGTAGAAAGGGAGAAATAGCTTATCTCCTACCAAGAATGTTAAAGGTGATGGAATATTTTAAGGAGTACAGATTTCTATTAGCAACTGCACCCTCTATTCCCGATAACTTTTATCATAAAATAATAGAGAATTATCTTAACAAAAAAGTAGAAGACAACTCAGTAAAAGAGGATATTATAAAAAGACTAACATTGTTAAGAGATCAGACCTATTCTATTATGAAACATTCAGATGCGGCAATAATTAACTCAGGGACAGCTTCTTTGGAGGGGGCATTAATCGGAGTACCACAAGTAGTTGGCTACGGAGCATCTGAGATAACATATCAAATTGCTAAAAGATTAGTTAAAGGGATAAAGTATATCAGCCTTGCCAACTTAATCCTAAATAAACAAATTTTTAAAGAGCTTATTCAACATGATTGCACTCCCGAGATAATTTCTAAAGAGTTAAAAGAAATTCTATATAATGTTGAATATAGAAATAGAATGAAAGAAGATTATCAGAAAGTTAGAGAAATATTAGGAGGTGGTGGAGCATCAGACGCTATTGCAAAAGCAATGATAGAGGAGATACATAAAAACTAATATTGCCTCTCTCCAAAAATTTGGGTACCTATTCTAACCATTGTACTCCCCTCTTCTACAGCAATTTTATAATCACCACTCATACCTATTGAGAGTTCATTAAACTTTGATAGTTGGGGATAAGAATTTTTAATCTCTTTAAATAAATTTGATATTTGCCGAAACTCTCCCCTTATTTGTTCTTGATTAGTAGTAAAAGATGCCATACCCATTAGTCCACAAATATCTACACATTTCAAAGGCTCGTGTTCTAACTTATCCAATAAACAAACTAATTCTTTTGGAGAAAAGCCCTGTTTTGTCTCTTCTTGAGCTATATAAAGTTCTAATAAACAATTCACTCTTAAAGATTTAGAAAGACAATATTTTTCAATTTCAAATAAAAGTTTTTCACTCCCGACAGAATGGATAAGTTTAACATAAGGAACAACTAATTTTATCTTATTTGTTTGAAGATTTCCAATAAAATGCCACTCTATATCTTTTGGCAACTTGTCAACTTTATTATAAAGCTCTTGCGGCCTACTTTCAGCAAATATTTTTTGTCCTGCATTATAAGCCTCCATTATTTTTTCTACTGTATGAAATTTAGAAACTGCCACAAGATTAACACCTTGTGGCAGTTCATTTTTTATTCTATTTATCTCTTTGGAAATCATCTAAACACCATTATTTATTTTTAGCTCTCTCCCTTTGTAATCGCTCTTGTTCTTTCATTATCTGCTCCATTCTCTCTCTCCATTTTGATTTTTTTGCTGGTTTAGAAGCATTCATACTCGCTTTTGATTTTAATTGCTGATATAGCTTCTCTTCATCAACAAAATATCTCCTGATAACCCATGTCTGAATTATTGTTATTAAGTTGGATAACATATAATAATAGCTCAAACCTGCTGAGAAATTGTTACATAAAACCAACATAAATATTGGCATAAAGTAAAGTTGCATACCTCGCATTCCCGCCATTTGCCCATTCTGAGGCATCTGATCCAAATTGATTTTTGAATAGAAATACATCGAGATAGCCATTAACAAAGCAAATAAGCTCACATGATTACCATATAGCGGTATGTTAAATGGTAAATTTAAAACAGAATCATATCCACTTAAATCTGATGCCCATAAGAAAGAGTGTTGCCTTAACTCAAAAGAAACTGGGAAAAACCTAAACATTGCAAACAAAATCGGAATCTGCAATAACATAGGCAAACAACCACCCATCATACTTACACCAGTCTTTCTGTACAACGCCATAGTCTCCTGCTGTTTCTTTAGTGCATCTTCTTTACGAGGATATTTAGCATTGATTTTTTCTATCTCAGGTTTTAACACCTTCATCTTAGCATTTGAGATATAAGATTTTAGTGTTAACGGTGATAATACTAATTTTATAAGAATGGTCATTATCAAAATAATGATTCCATAATTAGAGATAAATCTTCTTAAGAAATCAAAAACATTTATAATAACAACTCTATTTATCCAACCTATTATATGCTTGCCCAAAGGGATGATCTTCTCAAAACCTTTATTATAACTCTTTAATTCTTTGTACAAGTTAGGGCCTAAATAGAAATAGAATGGGATATTATCACTGCTACCACCAAGATAATCTAAAGCCATCTCAGCTTTGCAATAAAATAAATCATTATCGGGATTATCTTTATCGTAGAACTTATACGACAAATTACCTGAATTAAAATTATTTTCTGCCATTAAAATTGCAGAGAAAAACTGTTGTTGAAAGGCAAACCACGAGAGTTTAGTTGAAATATTTGTACTGCTCTCATTTTTCCTCATCCCCAAGTTTTCTGCCGAATTATCTGAAGGGTATTTATAGCTAACCGTAGAGTAATTTTTCTCGTTATCGTACCCTTTTTCAAATCTTGAAATTCTTAATCCCCAATCTAATTCAAATTGAGAAACATTTTTTGGAATGATACTCTCCATCCCACTTGTAACTATATTTAATCCAAGTAAATAGCTATCTTCTGGAAGAGTATATACATAGTCTAAATAAGCACCACCACTAAAAGATAATCTAAATACAATAGACGAATCTGTTTGGGAATGTGCTGTAAAATTAAAATTATTCGTACTTATTCGCTGGTCGGTGAAAAAGACCATAGAAAAGTCTGAGTAGCCATCTTTAATCAAATACAGAGATGAACTATCGTGAGTGAAATATTGTTTAAGTAATGCTTGTTTTATCTGAGCACCTTTTGATGTAAAATCAATTTTTAATTTACTATTCTCTAATGTAAAAGTCTCTTCTGCAGCGGTATAAGAGAGTTCTAAAAGAGAATCACGATATGTAGGAGCAACAACTGAAGAAGAATCTATTACTTCATTAGCTACACTAACCTCATTGGAGCGGGTGTCTTGTGCTACAGGTTTAATTCCTAATCTAATATTTCTTAAAGAGTCGGCTACTCTTAATGAGTCTGCAATTCTTGGGTTGGTCAAAGCCTCTACCCTCAATAGAGAATCTTTAATAAAAATTTCTCTTTGTCTTTTTATCTCTCTTCTTTGGTTAAAAATACTAAAGCCTATTAAGACTAAAAAGATTAGTATAAAACCAATTACGTTATTTTTCTGCATTACTAAAACTCTTTGTCAATCATTTTAATTTTTTGCTCAAGTTGCCTAAGCTCTTCTCTACTTACCTCTACCTTTTGCTTAATCTCATCAATTAGTTTATCGGCATTCTTACTTTTTGCAAAAAATCCAATATTATTCTCTAATGTTGCAATATCACCCTCTATTTTTCTAAATTTATTTAATAACTTTTCTCTCTCAGCTCTAATACCTTTATCACCTTTTCCTGAGGTTTTTGCATCTGCTATTAAACGAGTTAGACGACCTAATTTTCTCTCCTCTTTCTTGTTTCTTATCTCTTCGAAGTGAATATTTAAAGCTTTATCAAATTCTGTTTGGATTTTTTCTTTTTCAGAGAATGGAACAAATCCAATTGAGTTCCACCTCTTCAAAAATTCCTCTAAAGCAACAATATCTGACTCTTTATCTGAAGAGACATAGTTCTTAACATCCTCTATAATAGCCTTTTTCGCATCTAAATTTTGTGCATAACTTTGTTCCTCTGCACCAAGATGTTGTGCTTTATTCTCAAAAAACTCATCGCAAGCAGCACGAAATCTTTTCCAAATTGCATCTGAATGTTTACGAGCAACCGGACCAACTTGTTTCCAAACTCGCTGAAGATTAATGAATTGGTCTGTTGCGGTTTTCCAATCTGTACTTGTCTTTAATTTCTCTGCTTGCTCACATAAATCCTCTTTTTTCTTGAGATTTTCAGCCATAATATCCTTAAATTTAGAGTAATACTCTCTTTTATTGTTATAAAACAAATCACAAGCTGCTCTAAATCTATCGTATATTTTTTGATTTTCTTTTTTAGAGGCAAAACCTATTGTTCTCCATTTTGCTTGTAAATCTTCTATCTGCTTAGAGATAGAGTTCCACAAATTAGATTCCTCTATTTTAGTGTTTGCCAACTCTTCTGCTTTTTCACACAACTCAGTCTTAGCCAATAAATTAGCTTTTTGAGACTCTTTAAGATTTTCAAAATGCTCCTGATGTTTTCTATTTATTACCGAGGTTGCTGCTTTAAATCTGTTCCAAATATTCTCTCTTTCACTTTTAGCAACAGGACCTAACTCTTTCCACTCATCGTGAAGCCTTTGTAAATCATTAAATGCCTTAACTGCATCTTTCTCTTGTATAAGGGCTTCTGCCTTTTCGCATAATTCATTTTTTGCCTCAAGATTCTTTCTAAAATCTAAATCTCTAAAGTCATTATTTATCTTAACAAAATCATAAAACTTCTCTACCGTATGATTATAATTATCCCACAAATCTTTTGCTTTATCAACAGGGACACTTCCTATAGATTTCCATTTAGCTTGTAGATCTCTAAATTCTGGAAATGTTTGATTTACATCGCCCGCATCTTCTAAAAGTTTATTGATTCTATTTATAATATCTAATTTCTCTTTCAGGTTCTCCTCTTTTTTCTCTTGAATTTCTTTAGAATAAGCATTTCTAATAACCTTGCACTGAGCAAATAAGTCCTTAAATGCTTTTTCAACTTCCTCAAAAGGATTCGCTTCTCCTGCAGGACTTTCTTTACCTATTTCTACAAATTCTCCCGATGCAATTTTTTCCTTTCTGAGAACTTTATAAAAAGCTGCTTTAATAATTTCTGCATTTTTATATAGCTCTTGTTGATCACCCCTATCTAACATTTCTTTAAAAAGCGTTAAAATCTCATTTAAAGACTTGTTAGAGTAATCTATCTCTAAATTTGCACCCTGAATTGCATTAGCATTATCTTCCATTTAATAAAATTTTATTTTTAGTTGTAATTATATATCGTACAAATATAAGAAAAAAAGAGAAGATTTTAGAATAATAGAGGGGTAAATTGTAGAAACTCTAAAGTTCATTTTAACCGAGAAAAAAAAGTG
>CAMNNS010000109.1 GCA_946545765.1 uncultured Bacteroidales bacterium
ATTTCAAAAGATGGTAAAAAATTTATCATTGGGGTAAGCAGAGAGCAAATAGAGAAAAGACCACATACTACATCTGATATTTTAATTGTGGATGCTCAAACTCTAAAAGCCGACACTTTGTTTATAGGGGAAGATTTTCTTAGTACAATAAGGTTCTCGCCAGATGGAAAATATCTCGCAATCAAAGGGAGTCCCGATGTGTTTAATGGGATAGGGAAGAATATAGATGAAGGGCAAACTGCAAGTATGTATGATATGCAATTATATCTATATAACTTTGAGAATAAAAAGATTACCCCTTTAACAAAAGATTTTAACCCATCTATAGAAAATTATGTTTGGAATAAAAAAGATGGAATGCTTTATACATCTGTTACAGAAGGAGAATACAAGACGCTATATAAAATAGACCCTAACAGCAAGAAAATAAGCAAGTTAAACACAGGCGTAGAAGTGGTTGGTAACTATAGTCTCTCAGCAAACGGAAACAGAATAGTATATACCGGAAGTGGAGCAACTAAACCAGTTGCCCTCTATTCTTTAGACTTAAAGAGTTATAAAAGTTCTCTATTTGAAGATTGCACAACTGATATATATAAAGATGTTATCTTGGGAGAGTGTAAAGAGTGGAATTTTGTAAACAGACTTGGAGATACTATACAAGGGAGATTCTATCTTCCACCAAATTTTGACCCTTCTAAAAAATATCCTATGATTGTTAATTACTATGGAGGCTGTACCCCTACTACAAGAGGTTTAGAAAGTCGTTATCCACAAGTATATTATGCAAGTTTAGGATATGTGGTTTATGTTTTACAACCAAGTGGTGCAATTGGTTTTGGTCAGAAGTTTTCGGCACGCCATGTTGGTACATGGGGTAAAGGGGTAGCAGAAGATATAATAGAGGGAGTTAAAAAATTCTGCGATGAACACAAATATGTTAATAGTTCTAAAATAGGCTGTATAGGAGCAAGTTACGGCGGTTTTATGACAATGTATTTACAAACCGTAACAGATATTTTTGCTTGTGCAATTAGCCACGCCGGAATAAGCAATATAGCAAGTTATTGGGGAGAAGGATATTGGGGATATTCATATGGACATGTCGCAAGTGGTGAAAATTACCCTTGGAATGCAAAAGATATGTATGTAAACCAAAGTCCTTTATTTAATGCAGATAAAATTCACACACCGCTTCTTCTTTTACACGGAAGCGACGATACAAATGTTCCTCATATAGAGAGCATTCAAATGTTCACAGCGTTAAAGATTTTAGGAAGAGAGGTTGCTTTTGTAGAGTTTAATGGAGAGAATCATTGGATATTGGAGTACGGAAAAAGGATAAAGTGGAGCAACACAATAATGGCATGGTTCCAAAAATATCTAAAAGACGACTCTTCTTGGTGGGATGAAATGTACCCACAAAAAATATGGTAAATATATATGATAAAAAATTATGGGGAGAAATATTGAGTGCTGCTGTACAAATTTGCATGAATGTATTGAGGCTCAGATAGGAGGAGCTAAGAGAATAGAACTTTGCGAAAATTTACATATTGGTGGGATCACCCCCTCTTTAAATTTAATAAAAGAGGTGGTTAGAAATATCAATATTCCGGTTAATGTCCTTATTAGACCAAGAGGGGGAAATTTTGTTTACTCTAAAGAAGAGCTGGAACAGATGGTTGATAGTATAGAGAGTATTAAAAAAATCGATAGAATTAATGGTTTTGTTATAGGTGCATTAACTGATAAAGGAGATATTGATTGCGATATGGTAAAAATACTCATCGATTGGATAAAAAAAGATAACAATTGCAATTATATGATAACTTTCCACCGAGCTTTTGATAGGTGCAACAATCCATTTAAAGCTTTATCAGAAATTATCTCTTTAGGATGCAATACACTTTTAACCTCTGGTTTAGAAGAGAATGCACACAAAGGCAAAGAACTTATAAGTAAGCTAATAGAAATAGCAAATAACAAAATATCAATTATGCCTGGGCGTGGTGTTAATATAGAAAATATTGTAGAGATAGATAACACTACACGCGCCAACTATTTCCATAGTTCAGCACACAATAAAGAGGGAATTACAGATAGAAAAGTTGTTGCTCAGTTAGTAAATCTTTAGCAACGTTCTATTGTTGTAAAACCCTTTTTAATTCTTCGCCCAAAGAGGTATTATAACCTTGGGAGTAATAAACTATCCTGCCAAAGCTATCACATAATGCCACTACCGGGAGTAATTTAGAGTCCTTACCAACTCCATTTACGAGCATATTAAATATTCTTCTCTCTATATCTTTGCCTACTATCATATTAGACAAGCCTTCTGGTTTAACTTTCCCAAGGACAAGTACTGCCCCACCCCATTCATTTAATTCAGCAGATATAGCTGACAATTGTCTAACAGCGTGAGTAGTAGGTTCATCCTTATCACCAACAACCGCTATAAGAAAATATCCTCTACCTGTAGCAGATAAAATAGTACTCTCCTTTTGTATCTTATCTGAATAGAACTTTTGTTCTGGATCCATAGAACCTATGACAGAAATTTTATCTTCTACAGTTTTTAAAACAAAAGGAATAGTGGTCTTTTTATTTTCCTCTATTTCAAAGAACTGCAAGCGTGTAACAACACCCCCATTGGCAAGCCTAATCCCTGTTGTTAAAAGATAGTACCCTGTTTTTAGCATCAACCGATTTTTCTGAAGTTGAGATAAAGGGAGATTGTCGGAATCCTCTACAAAGGTTAAAACTGTATTTCCATTTTCTGATACTTGAGATAGAGAAAAGTGCTTATAATATATTGGATCGGGAATGGTTGCATTAGCTACATCATAATCCATTTTCAGTTCACCCTCCTTTGCAACAAAACTCTCTACATTAAGTGCTGAAAATGTAACATCTACCCATTTGTCATCTTTCATATATTGAGTTCTGTTTGTTACCTCATCAATCCTCGCTTTTATCCCTTTTGCCCTACATAATGCAACAAAAAATATATCTCTCGACAATTCATCTGCAACTCTATGTTTCCAAACACTAATTGGTGGGATTCGTAATCGCTGAGGATTAGAAACATTGTTTATTTTAATATTATCGTTAATCCATTTTGTAATTTGCTCGGGCGATGAAATCTCTGGTAAAGAGTCTGATAGAGTTTTAAAATATGGGTACAAAAATTCATTCTCAATTCTTGGGCAATCTCTATAAAAATCAAACTTATTACTAATATGAGAATAAGAATCTAATAAAACATCTAAGGTAACATCGTTTTTATCTTTTACAGATAAAGAGTTTAAAAGTTCGTGAGCTTTTTGCTTATCTTCTCCATTATCCGAAAACATATTTATAAAACTATCAATGACCTCCTTATTACCTTTTACCCTACCCTCTCTAATAATATTCTCTTTTTCAAACCTAATCTTGTTATACTCTATCTCTTCATCTGTTGCATCTGTTGGTATAGGGTCTTCTATAGGTGGATTTATTTCAAAATCTACATAAAAGTTATCTCCTATGGAATGATTAAGCGTAATTGTCTTAACCTGCTCTATTTCATCACGATTTAAAGATATTTTTGTAAATCCGAATTTATTTTTGTCGTATCCGAATACTAACATATCTCCCAATCCCGATACGAATCTCACCTCCCCTTTTTTATCTGTTTTATAACTTGCTACAGTATAAAACTCTGCATAGTTATAGATAGTAAAATTTACTAAAGCTCCTTCAACTGCCTCTCCCGATTCATTCTCAACACGAACAACACTTTCACCTATAGGGACATAATTTGCAGTTACATTTATCTCTTTAAAAGCATTTGTTGTTTTTATAACACTCTCTAGGCCATCATAATCTCTTCCGAACACCTTAGTATGTAGCAGCATAGCACGAGATGCTGGAGCGTTGAACCATGCCATATTTAGTTTAGGTTCGGGTTCACAAGCTCCCAAAAAATACCATTTCCCATCTACAAATGCCTCAACCCAAGCATGATTATCATCTGTATGAGCCCATCTTGGGGTATAAACCTGACGAGCAGGGATACCTGCAGCTCTAAGGGCAGAAACTGTTAGTACAGACTCCTCACCACATCTACCATACCCATTTCTAATAGTTGCAAGTGGAGATGATGTTCTTGCATCAGATGGTTTATAGGTAGCAACTTCATGACACCAATGATTAATCTCTAATACAGCATCATACAAACTCATACCTTTAACTCTATTGCATAAAGTGTCTGCATATTTTAAACGAAATTCATCAAGATTTTCATTATTAACTCTTACTGGTAAAACAAAATAATTAAACTCTCTATCGGGAATATTCCAACCCATCTTATCTCTTGTTTCCAAAGATTTACATATATTTTTAACCCAAAAATCTTTAGAATATGTAACCTTATCCGCCAAAGACATATTTGAGTATAAAAAAGATAACGCATCGCTGAGATTCTCTATTTTCTCTTTTTTGTTCTCTTTTTGAGTTGCAACACCACACGATTGCTCTTGTGTTTTTAAATTCTCATCTGTTGGAATATTTCCTTGTGCTTTACTTATAACTGAATGTAATACAAAAAATAAAAGAAGGAGTAAATAAGGTACTTTTATCATATCTATATATTTATCTTATTACAAATTTTCTTCATTAAAATTGTTCTAACATACCTACTCATAACCATCTATCTTATAGCATCTTTATAAGAATGTTAAATGTCTCTCATAAACAACAATATTAGGACGGTAATACTTCCACTTGTTTTCTCTGGTATTAGATAACCCAAATATAGTTATTTTAAATAAAACACTTAATAACAATTTACACCGCCTACCCTGTTTGGACTGGCATTGGTGCTGTTGGAACCGTATTAAGTGGCAAAAGTCTTTTAAATCGCTGAACTTTTCATGTTAGTTTTTTTGAATATCTGTTTTTTGTATTATCTTTGTGTTGGTGATTCCCTAATTTATAGTT
>CAMNNS010000110.1 GCA_946545765.1 uncultured Bacteroidales bacterium
TATGCGTATTTTTTATATATCTATTCTTCATTGGGTTACAATGAACTTATAAAGATAATAATTATCTAAAGTTCTCTTAAACCTAAGAATATTTTTCAAATTATTATTATCTTTGCGGAAAATATTTTTAAAAATTTATAATTATGAAAAGAATTTTAACATTTACATTAGCTTTTGCACTTGTTGCATTTGTTTTCTCTTCTTGTAGTAAAGACAAAAAAGAAAATGGAGAATTAAAAACTTTAGAAGGAACACAATGGGCAACAACCGGTCCTCAAACCATTGAAGGTGAAGTGCATAGAGTAGAATTAAATTTTACTACTGGAAAAGCGTTTACTATGGTACATATTTGGGATGGCGAGCCTAGCCAATTTGAAGGAGAATATGTTTATAACAAACCTAATATTACACTAAACGCAAGATTTGTGGGTGGTGGCGAAGCACCAATCCTTACTACTACAAAGATTAAAGTGAAGGAGTATACTTTCCACGGCACTATCAATGGTAAAACTATGACCTTAAATTTAGGAAGTGGTGGACAAATTCCTATTGTTATAAATATGAAGTAATTTTTTATATAGATATTACAAACGAGCAAAATCAGTGCCCCCCGAATGTTTTTCTCTAACTTTCGGGGGGTGTTGATTTCTATTAAGTGCATACTAATGTCTATAAAACATACAGATTTTTTATTAATTTTGTGAAAGTGGTTCTTACTCTTAATAGAGTACTGTTATGAGGACAAAAAATTTGATTAACAAATATGTTAGGACTAATAAGCAAAATACTCTTATTCCCTTATTGGTTGATTCTACTAATAAGAAATAGACTATATAATAAAAGATTTAATAACTATCAATTTAATATCCCGATAATAAATGTTGGGAATATTACTGTTGGAGGAACAGGCAAAACTCCTCATACAGAAATGCTTATAAATAGTCTAAAGGAGAATTATAAAATAGGTGTTGTATCTTTAGGTTACAAAAGAAAAACAAAAGGTTACAGAGAAGTTCAATTTACAGATGACTATACACTATGTGGAGATGAACCTTTGCAAATAAAAAAGAAGTTCCCAGATGTAGTGGTAGCGGTATGTAAAGAGAGAGAATATGCTATAAAAAAAATAATAGATGATTACGGAGTGAATCTCATTATCTTAGACGATGCTTATCAATACAGAAAGATAGTGCCCTCTTGTAATATTCTTTTAATAAACAACAATAGAACAATAGTTGGAGACAATCTTCTCCCGATAGGGAGATTGAGAGATTTGCCCGAAGGTGTAAAAAGGGCAGATATAACAATTATCACAAAGTGCCCCAACTTTTGTTTAGAGGATGGTTTTGAGAATAATGCTCTTGGATTGCAAATCGCTGATAAAGAGGAAGAAAAATGGAGAAAAGAATTAAACTTATCGCCGGAGCAAAGACTTTATTTTTCAACTTTGTACTATCATCAAGCACAGCCTGTTTTCTGTGATGTATGTAATGTCAGATACCTTTACTCAAAATTTGCGATATACTTTAGTGGCATCGCAATGGATCACGAGTTTAAATCATATTTGGTTAGTAAATACAAAATTGGAGGAAGTATAAAATTCTCGGATCATAAAAACTTCTCTAAATCAGATATTAAGAAAATTGTAAAATTAGCTCGCAAACTACCCGAGGCAGCAATAATCACAACCGAAAAGGATAGTATCAGGCTCAGCAACAACAAATATATACCAGAAGATATTAAAACACGAATGTTCTATCTACCAATAGCTTGCAAAATAATTCCAGAATCTAAACGAAACGAATTTTTAAATATCGTTACAAAGAAGAAAAATCAACCTTAAAAATAATTATATGAACAAAACCAAACAAAATTTTGCAATTCCTTTAGCATGTATTGGACTGATGTTCTTTATGGTTGGATTTGCTTTAGGACTTAATGGATATCTTATTCCACTCTTAAAATCATCACTGAATGTATCAGGCTGGCAATCCTACCTGATTGTTTTTGTTACATTTTCTGCCTTTTTAATCTTTGGTTATCCGGCAGGGAGTATCATTAAGAAAATCGGTTATAAAAAAACTATGTCTCTCGCTTTTATAATTTTTGCTGTCGCTTTTGTATTATTTATAATTCCGGCAAAAATTGCCCAAGCAAATATGACCTTTGAAGGGGATAGAGAGGTAGTGGCATCTATGGTAAGATTAAAATGTTTACTCTTATTCCTAATTGCCTCTTTCATAAGTGGTTTAGGAAACACCGTTTTACAAGCTGCAATAAATCCTTACATTACAATCCTCGGTCCGATGGAGACAGGAGCAAAGAGGATAAGTATTATGGGTATATGTAACAAATTAGCATATCCTGCAGCAACTCTATTTTTAGCATGGCTAATTGGAAAATCTATCAATGAGGCTAAAGTTAGTGATATAATTGTGCCATTCTATTGGATAACAGCCATTTTCCTTGCACTTGGAATTCTTGTTTTATTTGCTCCGCTTCAAGAGATTAAAGCTGTAGGAGAAGAAGAAGGGAAAGAGGAAGATTGCCCTTATGCCGCCTCTAAAACATCTATATGGCAATTCCCACATCTTATTCTTGGAGGAATCACCCTATTTCTATATGTTGGTGTAGAGACATTAGCTCTTCAAACACCTGTAGATATGGCTACTACATTAAAATTAAGCCACCCCGAACTCTATCAGTGGCTTCCAAGCATAGGAATGACTATTGGATACATCGCAGGTATTCTCTTAATACCTAAGCCTTTATCACAAGCTAATGCTTTAAAGATATGCTCATGGATAGCTGTAATAGGCTCAATATTAGCTTTATTGCTACCAGCTAAATATTCTGTATGGTTCTTGTTTAGTATGGCACTTGCATGTTCTTTAATGTGGCCTGCTATATGGCCTTTAGCTATGGCAGATCTTGGAAAATTCACTAAGAAAGGTGCTGCTTTACTTGTTGTTACAATATTTGGCGGTGCGGTAATACCTTTCTTGTTTGGGATACTAAAAGATGCCCTACAAAATAGTGGATTTGCTCCCGACCAAGCAATAAAATGGGCATTCTCTATTGCTTTGCCATGTTTTATCTTTATCCTATGGTATGGTTATAAAGGGTATAAGATACGAAGATAAAAGAGATAGTGAGTGAGAGGGAGAGATAAATAAAATAAGTAAAGAAAGTGTGAGGAGAAGTGTGTGTGTGAGTGAGGAAGAGAAGAGAAGTGAAGAGAAGTGAAGAGAAGTGAAGAGAAGTAAAAAGAAGTAAAGAGAGATAAAAAACTATCTACAAAAAATATTATCCCGATAGGAAACTATAATGTTCTACCTATCGGGATAATAATTATAATATTTTAAAAATTAGTCGTTTAGAGAATATCTGTAGAAAGCAACAACCTTTAACTCTGCATCAACCTTTTTAATGTGTTCTGCAACAGTCTCTTTGCCATCTCCAAGGGCAAGAATTTGCTCATTCAAAGTTTTCTCTTTAAAGAATTTTTGAAGTTTACCCTCAACAATTCTCTCTGCAATAGCTTCTGGCTTACCCTCTTGTGCAACCTCCTCTCTGTAGATTTGAAGTTCCTTTTCTACTATTGTTTTAGGACAATCTTCTTTATCTATAGATACTGGAGCCATTGCTGTAATTTGCATTGCAACATCTTTAACTAACTCTTCTGTTGTTGGTTTATTAAAACCAACTATAGTTGCAACTTTCTTATTGTAATGTATATAACAACCTACAAATGGAGCCTCTATTTTCTCAAAACAAGCAACTACATGTTTTTCACCACTTTTACCTGTTTGATCCATAACTGCCTCATCAATAGTTAAATCCCCTACTTTTAAACCTTTTAACGATTCTAAATCTGCAGGGAATTCATTTATTGCAACTTGTGCTATCTGATTAGCTAAAGTTTGGAAACCATCTGTATTAGCTACAAAGTCTGTCTCACAACCTAAACAAACTAAAATAGCTTTTGTTTTATCTGTATTAGTTAAAGCTATAACAGAACCTTCTGTTGTCTCTCTGTCTGAACGCTTTGCAGCAATAACTTTTCCTTTCTCCCTAAGAATCTCTTTTGCTCTCTCAAAATCTCCATTAGCCTCAATAAGAGCTTTCTTACAATCCATCATACCAGATTGAGTCATCTGGCGTAATTTCATAACATCGGATGCTTTTATTTCCATAATTTTTCCTCCTAATTATTCAGATTTTTTCTCCTCTTTTACAGACTCATCAGCAACTTTTGTCACCTCAGGAGTAGCCTTAGCAACCTTTTTTCTTGGTCTAATTTTTCTACCCTCTATAGGTGCCTCATCTGCTGCTTTTTTCTCATCCTCCATCTTGTTTAACTCTTTTTGTTTAGATCTTTTCTCTTCATCTGCAGCAGCTTTTTCTTTATCTAACTTTCTCTCTTCTAACCCTTCAGCAATCGCACCGCAAAGAGCACTAACTACAACTGCTACAGACTTTGAAGCATCGTCGTTGGCTGGAATAACAAAGTCTATTGGAGTAGGATCGCAACAAGTATCAACCATTGCTATAACTGGGATATTAAGTTTGCGAGCTTCCTTAACTGCGTTGGCTTCCTTTTGAACGTCAACAACAAACAGTGCCGATGGAAGGCGGTTAAGGTCTGCTATTGAACCTAAGTTTTTCTCCAATTTTGCTCTTTGACGGGTAATTTGAAGCTTCTCTCTTTTTGCTAAAGTCTCAAAAGTACCATCTGTCATCATTTTGTCTATGGTATTCATCTTCTTAACAGCCTTACGAATTGTAGGGAAGTTAGTAAGCATACCACCTGGCCATCTTTCTGTAACATAAGGCATATTTACCGACTTGGCCTTTTCGGCAATAATATCCTTTGCTTGTTTTTTTGTAGCGACAAAAAGAATCTTTTTACCACTTCTTGCAAGATTCTTTAACACTGCCGCTGCGTCATCTATCATTAACACGGT
>CAMNNS010000111.1 GCA_946545765.1 uncultured Bacteroidales bacterium
AGGAGTAAAATTTCTGAGAGGGATTTTAGGATTATTTTGGTACTATAGAAACCATATCAACGGCATAGAATCAAAATTTATACTTAATTTTGTTAAAAGAATTAAGAAAAAATAAACTTAACTAATCTTGAACCAATCTTTATTATGAAAAACAGAGATATTGCATTTGATATAACTAAAGGTATTGGAATATTGCTAATGATAATTGGCCATTTAGAATTGCCATTGTATGTAAGAAATTTCATATTCAGTTTCCATATGCCATTGTTCTTAATTTTGTCGGGATATTTTTATAAAATTAAGGATAGTGGCACAATAATTAAGAGTGGTCTAAAATTGTTAGTTAAGCCCTATTTGATTACTGCTCTTGGTTGTATAGCTTTATCTTATATAATTAGTCCGGAGTATGCTTTAACGAAAGTATGGGCTGCAATATTGGGTTCTGGAGGTGGTCATTTTTTCTTTGACGATGTTCCCGTTATGGGTCCGATATGGTTCCTTTTGGCTCTATTCTGGTGTAGGATAATTTATAATTTTATATTTAAAAGGTTTGCTCAACGAACAATTCTAATTTGTTTATTTATCTCGATGGTATCTTTTGCCTTTGGGAAGTATGTGATGTGTTTGCCTTTGGGATTCCTTTATGGCTTATGTTCTCTAATATTCTATTCTATTGGACATTATTGGAAAACTTATAATTTTACCCCATCTCGTTCATTTCTTATTGTTGGAGTTTTGGTTTGGATTGTATGTATCTATTTTGCCCATTTAGAGATGGCATTATATTCATCTCGTTTATATCCAATATCATATTTTGCAGCTTTTATTGGGACATATGTTACATATTTATTAGCTAAAAGAACTCCGCTGTTTTTACATTCTATTATGCTTTGGCTTGGGCAAAATACTCTATTGATACTATGCTACCATACCCTTTATTTCTTTATTTATGGGGCATTACTAAAAGATATTTTTCCTCTAAATTATCAACAAACGATTCTCTGTTTTGTTATAAGTTTAGGATTTCCTTTTATACATGTGTTAGTAATGAGGAAGTTATTTTCAAGCAAAGATAATCACTGATTATTCATCTTTAGTTTTATAAACTCTTTAGTGTGCAAGTCCCTCTATTATTGTGTTTGAGGGGGCAAGATTTAGTTGCTATTTTTTGCATATTTGCATAAATTTGATGAAATTTGCGACGCTCTCATTGGATAGATTTGTGAATGAGATAAGTGATAAATTACGAATCGAGATAGAAATTAATATTAGGATACTATGATAAATATTCAAAATAAGGTAGATTGTTGCGGATGTAATGCTTGTGGTGATATATGCCCCCATGACGCAATTTTCTATAAAACCGATAATGAGGGTTTTTGGTATCCTAATGTTGATAAACAGAAATGTACCGATTGCGGTTTGTGCGAGAAGGTTTGCCCGATTATAAATATCAATGACCTTAAAAAGAATGATTTACCACAGTCTATTTGTTATGCAGCAGAACATAAAAATTTAGAGGTGGTTTTTGATAGTACCTCTGGAGGAGTTTTCTCTGCTTTAGCTGATATTATGTATAAGAGTGGGGGATATGTTGGTGGGGCAATTTTTAATGAGGATTTCTCTGTACGCCAATACATTTCTAATGATAAGAATGATCTTCTAAAATTACGCAGCAGCAAATATCTTCAGAGCCACTTTGATGGCTTCTATAAGCAGGTTAGAGAATTACTGAACGCTGGAGAGAGGGTGCTTGTTTGCGGTTCTCCATGTCAAATGGCTGCTATGAGATCTTTTTTGAGAAAAGATTATGATAATTTGATAATTGCCGATTATATCTGTAGAGGCATAAATTCTCCTAAGGTTTGGCGTAAATATCTTGATTCTTTTGAGGAGAGGTATGGCCATAAGGTTGTTTATGCCAAAGCTAAATCTAAAGAGTATGGGTGGAGAAATTTAACTCAAAAAGTTATCTTGGACAATGGGAAGGCATATTACGAAACAAAAGATCAAAGTAATTTTACTAAGGGTTATCTACAAACTAATGTTTATTGTCGTCCTTCATGCTATGATTGTAAATTTAAAGGTTATCCACGAATTTCAGATATAACCCTTGCAGATTTTTGGGGAATAGAGAATATAGACTCATTAAAGGAGAAAAACTTAGGAACTTCGTTAGTGATGATTAATTCTAAGAAAGGTGAAAGATTCTTTGAAACTGTAAAAGCTCGAATAAATTATTCTCATGTACCCTTTAACAGTATAGAAGATGGAAACCGAGCGTTGAATATTTCACTTGAACACCCTAAAGTTGATAGAAAGAAATTCTTTGATGACCTTGATAAAATGAGTTTTTTGCAATTGTCAGAAAAGTACATTACTGAAAATAAAACTTTATTGGTAAAGATTAGATGTTTTCTTTCTTATATAAAAATGATTTTGCGGGAGACTCAGTGCAGACCCGTTCCTCTATATCAGTTTTTTAGATACAACACTCTGAAAGAGATAATTAACGGTAATATATTATTGCCTACACCATATTGTACTATTGAGATAAAGAAAGGGGCGAAAATTATTAAGAAAGGAATTTTATTATTAGGGAGAAAGCGGTTTAGAAAGTCAAAATTAGAGACTCGTTTATTAATTGATAAAGGGGGGCTACTTAAATATGACGGAGGATTAACAGTTGGATACGGTGCAGATATTGAGATATTTGAAAATGCAATATTATCATTTGGAGGTGGGAATGCAACTAATATTTCTACCACTATAATCTGTGGAGAGCATATAGAAATCGGGAAGGATACGATGTTAGGGCGTCATATAACTATTCGCGATAATAATGGTTCTCATTTTATGAATCGTCAAGGTTATAAAAATACTCGACCTGTTATTATTGGCGATAAGGTTTGGATAACAGAACAATGCACAGTAATGCCTGGGGTGAAAATTGGTGATGGAGCAATCATTGGTGCTCTTTCTTTGGTAATAAGAAATGTACCCGACCATTCTGTTGCCTCAGGACATCCTGCTGAGATTGTTGATGAAGATATTTTATGGAAGTATTGATGTTGGATTTATATGTTTTAGAATTATGGAATTAAACGAATTTATTAAGAATTTTGCAACACAATTTGATGATACAGATCCTTCTGAAATAACAGCTTCTACCGAGTTTAAAGAATTAGATGAATGGTCATCTCTTACAGGTATGAGTGTTATCGCGATGGCAAAAACAGTTTATGGTAAGACTATAACAGGTAAAGAAATTCGTGATTGCGAAACAGTAGAAGCACTTTTTAATCTTATCGCTTCCAAATAATTAACAATTTTAACCACTTTTATTTAAGATAGTTAGTGGACATTTAGTAATAAGATGGAAGCATATATTAAAGCAATATCTTACTATCTCCCCGAGAGAGTAGTTACAAATGAGGAACTTGTACAAGAATTCCCTGAGTGGAGCGTTGAAAAGGTAGCTCAAAAAATAGGGGTTGATTCTCGTCATTTAGCAGCAGATAATGAGACTGCTGGGGATATGGCGGAAAAAGCGGCTCGCAAACTTTTTGAAGAGTATCAGGTTGATCCTAAATCTATTGATTTTCTGATGTTATGTACTCAAAGTCCTGATTATTTCCTCCCCTCAACAGCTTGTATTTTGCAAGATAGACTTGGAATTCCAACTTCTGCAGGTGCTTTTGATTATAACCTCGGGTGTTCAGGTTGCGTTTATGGTATGGCAATGGCTAAAGGTTTGATTTCTGCAGGTATAGCTAAAACTATTTTGTTACTTACTGCAGAAACATACAATAAATATCTGCATCCTTTGGATAAGAGTAATCGTAGCATCTTTGGCGATGGTGCTGCAGCTTGTCTAATCTCTACCGATGGTTTTGCCAAGATAGGGGAGTTCTCACTTGGAACAGATGGAAGCGGTGCCAACAATCTGATTGTAAAGTCGGGTTCTGCCCGTTGTAAAAATGTTACAGGAAAGTTTGAAGAAGATGAAGAAGGGCATATATGGTACGATGATTATCTATATATGAATGGTGGTAAAATCTTTAATTTTACACTTGAAGCTGTACCTATCATGATGAATGAAATATTAGAAAAAAATCATTTGCAGAGAGAGCAAATTGATTATTATGTTTTTCATCAGGCTAACAAGTTTATGTTGGATACTATAAGGAAGGTGTGTGTTATCCCAAAAGATAAGTTCTATATCAATTTATCAACGACAGGAAATACAGTTTCATCTACAGTTTTTATTGGGCTGAAGGATTGTATCGAGAGTGGTAATATTAAATCTGGTGATAAGGTAATGATAACAGGATTTGGAGTTGGTCTTAGTTGGGGAGGAACAATATTGTTATTTTAATTATGGACTTAAATAAAATGTTGATAAATCAAGATATTCCCCAGATAGGTTTTGGTCCTGGTGGTGCTGGCTATAGCCCGAAGATGCAGAAAAAGTATAAAGGCATTGCTCGCTATTTTATGGGGGCAAAACGGAGAGTTAACTATTTTTTTATTAAGAAACATTATGTAAATGCTGTAGTTAATGCTTTTCAATTGGGTTTTCGTCTTTTAGATTATTCTTCTGCTTATGGAAATGGTACATTGATAGGGGAGGCTATCAAAAAGAGTGGGATAAATCGGGATAAGTTAATTATTACCACAAGAGTGAGTAATTTTGCTCAGTTTCAACATCAAGTGCGTAAGGAATTTATGACATTTCTTAAAAACACTCATTTAGATTATGTAGATATTCTTCAATTTCACTGGCCTGTAACTGAACATTATCTCGATACATGGAGAGAAATGGAAAAACTTAAAGATGAAGGTTATGTTAAGCATCTTGGTGTAGCAAATTGCCATCCTCATCATTTAGAAGAGATTTTCAAAATTTGTAAATACAAACCA
>CAMNNS010000112.1 GCA_946545765.1 uncultured Bacteroidales bacterium
ATAATTATCTCATTTACCCTCTCTTTATTTTTACCACCAAACATAATAACAGTTTGTGAACCCAATTTGTCTGTAATAGCAACAAGATATGAACCTTCTGCCTCAGAGATAAATAGGTTAGAAGGGTTATTATTTATTTCAAATTTAAATCGTTTGAGATAATATTTTTTAGACTCTCCATCAAAATATATCGCTGAGAAAACTTTATTTGTATCAAATTTTTCTACAAGCAGTATCTCACCCTGATAGTGATTGCTCAGATCAAAATTTGTAGTGCAATATGTTCCATCTTTGTATATAGCAAGAATCATATCGTTATCTTTAAATTTGCCAAGATATGTTCCGCGTCTATCTTCATTGAGCCTATTTATATCTTTATCAAACCAAAGTGGTTTATCTCCAATTGTTGAGTTCCCTTTTGCCTTTAATTCTATTCTGCTTACAGGATTTTTAGAGAGTAGGTTACCTCTTGAGTTTCTCCCTTTTACAGCAAGATTAGAGAAATCATATAAGAAATTAAGTCTCTTTAGTTTAGGTCTTGGTCGCAAATGTACTCTTACTATCTCCCCCTCACCATTTAGATTCTCTGTAAAATAGAGAACTTTAGATTCTTGAGTGCCCATTGTTAAATCGTACTCTTTGTCTCTTGTTACACCAGTAACTGCAAATCTTTTAACAAAACAATTACCATTTTTACCATCTCTATATGCAACATTGTATATTGTTCTATTATTGTTCTTTACAAAAATGCCCACATGAATAATATCTTTCCCGATAAATGCTTTATTGGTAACTTTTGTAACGATATATTTGCCATTTCTCAAGAATACAATAATGTCATCTATATCTGAACAAGTGGCAACAAATTGTGCGTTCTCATCTTTTTTAAGATCCATCCCAACAAACCCTTCTTGATAGTTCGCATACAATTTAGCATTTGAAACAACTACTTTTGTGGCTTGAATTGCCTCTAAATTAGCAATTTCTGTCCGTCTTGGAAATAGTTCTCCATATCTTTTCTTAAGAGATTTAAAATACTCTATAGTAAACTTAGTAATATTAGATAAATCTCTCTCAACTCCACTAATCTCTTTCTCTGTTGCTAAAATTTTTGCCTCACTCTCCTTAACATCTAACTTAGAAATTTTTCTGATAGGTTTTTCTACAAGTCTATTAACATCCTCTATTGTAACAGGTTGTTTGAGTCTTTTTTCATATTGTTTTAAGGCTTTATGAATATCAGCGATTTGAGTTTCCCAATCTTTAGCCTCTCTCTCCAATAGTTTATATTTTTTCTCCTCAAAGAATATTTTTTCTAAAGTTAAGTAGTGCCATGCTTCATTAAGTTCTTTTAATTTAATTTCAAGTTCTTTTCTAAGAAGCTCTTTTGTTTTTTCTGTGCTATGTTTTAAGACCTCGCTAACTGTAAGAAAGTGAGGTTTGTTGTCCATAATAACACAAGTGTTGGGAGATATAGATGTTTCGCAATCTGTAAAGGCGTAAAGTGCATCTATAGTTTTGTCGGGAGAGACATCATTATGTAGTGTAATAACAATATCTGCTTTTTTAGAAGATGCGTCATCAACCCTTTTAATTTTTATTTTACCTTTTTCGCTTGCAGCTACTATGCTTTTTTTAATATCGTCTGCGGTTTTGCCATAAGGAAGTTCAATGATCTCGATAGTTTTTTTATCTTTTTTTATAATCTTGGCTCTAACCTTTATAGTTCCACCTCGTTTACCATCATTATATTTATTAACATCCATTATACCACCCGAAGGGAAATCGGGATATAACTGAAAATCTTCACCTTTTAGGTATGATATAGATGCATCTATCAGTTCGTTAAAATTATGTGGCAGAACTTTGCAATTAAGACCAACTGCTATACCATCTGCACCTTGTTGTAATACTAAAGGGAATTTAACAGGCAGAGTAACAGGCTCTTTAGATCTGCCATCATAAGATTTCATCCACTCTGTTGTCTTTGGATTATAGACTACTTCAAGAGCAAACGGGCTTAGTCTTGCCTCAATATAACGGGCAGCAGCGGCATCATCACCTGTAATAGTGTTTCCCCAGTTACCCTGACAACTTATAAGTAGATTTTTCTGCCCCATCTGCACCAAAGCATCTTTTATTGAGGCATCTCCGTGAGGGTGGTATTTCATGGTTTCGCCCACAATGGTAGCAACTTTTATAAATCTCCCATCGTGAGTGGTTCTCATAGCGTGTAAAATTCTCCTTTGCACAGGTTTTAAGCCATCATCTATACTTGGTACAGCTCTGTCTAATATGACATAAGAGGCATAATCCAAAAACCAATTCTTGAACATACCCGCTATTCTGTATTTATTCTCTCCGTCTTGAATAAGTTTAGAGAACTTACCAGTGGCTTCTCCCTGAACTTCGGTGTCTTGTGCAAAGTTATCCTGTTCTTCCTCTTGCACTATTTCTTCATCATCTAAATAGAAATCTTCTGCCATAAATTATTTTTTATTTGAGCGATAAAGTTACCAAAAACTCCTTTACCCCTCTAATTATTTTTTGATTTTTCTCTTAAATCTATGAATTTGATAGGTTTACGGCTCATAGGCGGAAACATCTCTTTTGCAATAAGTTCTATAGGCTCTATAGATATATCGGGTGCTACCCTGATTTTAGACCTAAAACTATCTTTTATAAACTTAACAAATTGTTCTGTATTATTTTTTGTCCCTATTCTAACCTTTATACTATCTGTCCCGATAGTATTTGTAGATACCTCTATAATATAGTTTTCTATATCGGGAATATTATCTAAAACATCATTGAGTGCTGGGGGGTATAGAGTTGTCCCTTTATATTTTATCATTTGTCCAAATCTCCCAACAACAGGTTTTAACCTTATTGTATTTCTTCCACATTTACATGGTTCTGATACTCTATCACAAATATCTCCTGTTTTAAATCTTAAAAGTGGCATTCCTGTTATTCCTAATGTTGTAATTGTTACATCTGCAGGTCTCCCCTCAGGTACAGGATTATTATCCTCATCTAAAAATTCAACAATTATAAGTTCTGGTTGTAAATGCCCTCCACAGTGGAAATTACACTCTGTAAAAGAGGATTGCATCTCTGTAGATGCGTAAGTAGAGTATAGTTCTAATTCTGGCCACAATTCGTTAATTCTCTCTCCAAGTTTACTGAGTGTAAAATCGTTATTTCTAAGAGATTCTCCTATGCAGATTGCCTTTTTTATAGAGCTTTTTCTATAATCTATTCCATTTTTTTGGGCATATTCTATTAGTTTTAGAATAAAAGATGGCACAACCATACAGAATGTTGGATTTATTCTAAGTATTGTGTCCCATTGAAGCTGAGGGATTCCATTACCAACTCTTACAATTCCACATCCCAATTTTCTCCCCCCCATATAGTATGCGAACCCCGCCATAAATCTCCTATCTAAAGTTGTCATGAGTTGCATAATATCTTCTTTTTTAATACCTGCTGTACTAAAAGAGAGAAACTCATTATAAGCGAGGCGATTTAAGTCATTCTCTGTTAAGGCAAAAATTACAGGTTCTCCTAATGTACCCGATGTGGTTACATAATCTATAATCTCATTCTTTTTTACACATAAAAAATCTTCTCCCCTTGTTTGCAAATCTTTTTTTGTGGTTATAGGGATTTTTGTAAGATCTTCTATAGTTTTGATTTCAAATGGGTTTATGTTATTGTTTTTGAATAACTCTTGATAATATTTGGATTTATTTGCCAAATATTGAATTGTAACTTGTAACCTCTCTTCTTGATATTTTTTTATCTCTTGTGGAGATTTAAATTGGATTGCAGGGTCTTCTGTGATGTATAGGTTATTCATATCTAAGAGCTTCTATTGGATCTAATGATGCTGCTTTTTTAGCTGGTAAATAGCCACTTGCAATACCGACTACAATACAGGTTAATACCGCCATAGCTATCCATAACCATGGAATAATAAGTGGTGAGTTCATCAATCTTGCAACTATATTCCCTGCAATCAACCCTAATAAAATACCAGTTATACACCCAATTTGTGCAATAACAATAGCTTCAAATAAAAATTGTTGATTGATAATTTTTGAAGAAGCCCCAATAGCTTTTCTTACTCCAATTTCTGCAGTTCTCTCTTTTACAGAGACTAACATAATATTCATTAACCCAATTGCAGCTCCTAAAAGTGTTATAAATCCTATTATTGCCGCAATAAGTGTTATACTGTTCATTGTCTGAGAAGCCTCTTCTAACATAGATTGGTTGTAACTGATGTAGAAATCGCTCTCATCTGATGGAGATAATCTTCTGATAGAGCGGAAAAGTTGTTCTGCTTCTTCATAAATTTCTTGCATATTACCGCCAGTGTTAGTAGGTTGTACCCCTATCATAAAGCTTTTGATTGAAGGGAATCTTACCCTTCCGTTATTTATCGGGATAATGATAAAGTCATTTGACCAGCCTCCACTATTGTCTGAATTTTTTGAACTGCTTACCACACCTATTACATTGTAGTTTATTCCCGAAATACTTACAGTACTACCAATGACCTCTTCATAAGGTTCAAATAGCTTAGAAACAACAGAAGTGCCTATCAAACATACATATAGCGAGTTCTGTATGTCGTAAGATGAAAAATTTCTTCCGTTTGTCAGGTAGAGATTTGAATATGTAACATACTGTTCATCTGTGATAATAAGTGAACTTGTAGGTGGGGTGCTTTTATTTAATCTTTTAATCTCTTGACCACCGTTTCTTGCAAATATTGTTACTATAGAGCTTGTATCGTAAAGTTTCTTAAAACTTTCGGCTTGGAAATAGCTAATTTCTTTATCGTTCTTTATTCTGCTGTTTC
>CAMNNS010000113.1 GCA_946545765.1 uncultured Bacteroidales bacterium
AACACACCAGCGCGTCTCTGATGGGACATTTCAAAAAGGCAAATACCACACCTAAACGTAAGCTCGTAGAGTTTGAAAATGACTTTGATAAAGAGCTTAAGTTGGGTGATTCTCTCAGTGTTGCAGATGTCTTTAAAGACGAGGACACTTGGATAGATGTTACCGGAATCTCAAAAGGTAAAGGTTTTCAAGGAGTTGTTAAACGCCACGGATTTGCTGGTGTTGGAGGACAAACTCACGGACAAGATGACAGACTTAGAGCTCCAGGTTCTATGGGTGCATCTTCTTGGCCTTCAAGAGTATTTAAAGGTAAGAGATTAGCAGGAAGAATGGGTGGCGATAAGGTTAAGATTCTTAACTTGAAAGTTATCAAAGTTATTCCTGAAAATAATTTAATATTAGTAAAAGGTTCAATACCAGGTTCTACTGGTTCTTATGTTATTGTGGAGGCATAGTCTATGGAATTGGCATTATTGAAATTTGATGGAACAGATACCGGTAAGAAAGTGGTATTAGATGATGCAGTTTTTGGTATAGAACCAAATGATCACGCTATTTATTTAGATGTTAAACAATATCTTGCAGCTCAAAGACAAGGTACAAGTAAAACTAAAGATAGAAGTGAGGTTGCATATAGTACAAAAAAGATTATTAGACAAAAAGGAAGTGGCGGTGCTCGTCATGGTTCTATAAAATCTAATATCTATGTTGGTGGTGGTAGAGCTCATGGTCCAAAACCAAGAGACTACGATTTTAAATTGAATAAAAAGGTTAAACAGTTAGCACGTTTTTCTGCTCTCTCTTATAAAGCAAAAGAGTCTGCTATAGCAGTTGTAGAACCTTTCACTATGGAAGCTCCTAAGACAAAAGAGTTTATCAAGATAATTAAAAACTTAAAAGTTAATGATCGTAGAGTACTCTTTATTGTTCCGGAGAAATCTGTTAACATAAGCTTGTCTTCTCGTAATTTAGAGAATGTTAAAGTGATTACCCCTAACAATATCAACACTTATGATATTATGAAGGCATATTCTGTTGTGTTTGTTAATGGTGCTCAAGATTCTTTAAAAACAGAATACAAACGTTAAATCTAAAGCATTATGGGAATTTTAATCAGACCTATAGTAACTGAGAAAATGACCTCGCAAGGCGAGAAGCTCAACCGTTACGGATTCATCGTTGATTGCAACGCTAATAAAATAGAGATTAGAAAAGCAGTTGAGGAGATGTATGGAGTAACCGTAAAAGATGTAAATACAGTAAGATATAATGGAAAAGCAAAGAGTCGTTATACTAAGAGTGGTATCCTTTCAGGGAGATCTAATAAGTATAAAAAGGCTTATGTAACTCTTACTGGTGATGATAAGATTGATTTCTATAGCAACATTTAGAGATGGGAGTACGTAAATTTAAACCAGTAACACCTGGTCAAAGAAATAAAATAATAAGCGCATTTGATGAAATTACTTGTCGCGTTCCTGAGAAATCTCTTCTTGAACCAAAGAAGAGGACAGGTGGTCGTAACAATGAAGGTCATATGACAATGCGTTATATTGGCGGTGGCCATAAGAAAATGTATCGTATCATTGATTTCTTAAGAAACAAAGATCAATATACTGCTACCGTTAAGACAATAGAATATGATCCTAATCGTAGTGCAAGAATTGCACTTGTAGTTTATGCAGATGGAGAGAAACGTTACATTATTGCCCCTAAGGGTATAAAGGTAGGACAGACAATAGCTTCTGGTTCTGGCGTTGCCCCTGAGATTGGCAATACTCTTCCTCTTTCAGAGATTCCTCTTGGAACTGATGTTCACAATATTGAGCTTATCCCTGGTCAAGGCGGAACAATGGCACGTAGTGCAGGTTGTTATGCTCAACTTGTAGCAAGAGAGGGAAATCACGCAGTTTTAAAGTTGCCTTCTGGTGAGACAAGAATGGTTCTTGTTACTTGTAGAGCAACTGTAGGTGTTGTTTCTAACCCAGACCATAATCTTGAGTCTCATGGAAAGGCTGGTAGAAAGAGATGGCTTGGTGTTCGCCCAAGAAATAGGGGCGTTGTTATGAACCCTGTTGATCACCCTATGGGTGGTGGTGAAGGTCGTGCATCTGGAGGTCATCCAAGAAGTAGAAAAGGCCTACCTGCTAAGGGTTATAAGACAAGAAATCCTAAGAAAACATCTAATAAGTTTATTTTAGAAAGAAGGAAAAAGTAACGGAATAAATTAACAGATTATGAGTCGTTCAATTAAAAAAGGCCCTTATATAGAGGCTTCTTTAGAGAAAAAAATTCTTACTATGAATGAGTCTGGTAAGAAAGATGTTGTGAAGACTTGGTCAAGAGCAAGCGTAATCTCTCCAGATTTTGTTGGTCATACAATTGCCGTTCACAACGGAAACAAGTTTATTCCCGTTTACGTAACAGAAAACATGGTTGGTCACAAACTCGGTGAGTTTGCTCCAACTCGTACTTTTAAAGGGCATTCGGGTAATCGTAAAGAGAACAAGTAGCCTAAGTAATTAAAGTTTTAAAAATTACAGAGATGGGAAAAAGAAAAAGAGAAATGGCCGAGCGCCAGAAAGCTATAAAAAAACAAACAGCTGTAGCAAAGCTGAATGATGTTCCTACATCTCCTCGTAAAATGCGTTATAGCGTAGATTTAATTAGAGGTGTAGAGGTAAATAAAGCTCTTGATATTCTTAAATTTTCTAAGAAAGAGGCTTCTGTAAGACTTTATAAACTCCTAAAAAGTGCAATAACAATTTGGGAGAGTAAAAATGAAGCAGATCGTAAAGAGCTCGACAATGGTAATGTGATAGTTAAAACTATTATGGTAGGTCAAGGGCGTACTCTAAAGAGAATTAGAACAGCCCCACAAGGTAGAGCTGCCAGAATTAGAAAAAGATCTAATCATGTTACTATAGTATTAGATATAAAAGGAGCTGATAAAAAAGCTATTACTGAAGTTAAAAAAGCCGCTGAACCTGTTGTAGCAGAGAAACCGGTACAAAAAGCAGCACCTAAAAAGGCAGTTGCAAAGAAACCGGCAACAAAAAAGCCTGCAACTAAAAAAGCAGCAGTAAAAGCGGAGGAAAAGTAATATGGGACAAAAGACTAATCCAATTAGCAATAGACTTGGAATTATCCGCGGTTGGGATTCCAATTGGTATGGTGGTAATAATTATGCTACCAAGCTTGTAGAAGATGATAAGATTCGCAAGTATCTAAATGCAAGACTTGCAAAATCTTATATCTCTAAGATAGTTATCGAGAGAACTTTGAAACTCATTACAGTAACTATTCATACCGCTAAACCTGGTTTAATTATAGGTAAAGGTGGTACAGAGGTAGATAAACTTAAAGAGGAGTTAAATAAAATCTCTAATAAAGAGGTACAAATTAACATCTTTGAGGTTAAACATCCTGAGGTGGATGCTAATCTTATTGCAAGTAACATTGCTCGTCAAGTTGAGGGGCGTGTATCTTACAGAAGGGCTATTAAAATGGCTATTTCTTCTGCGATAAGAATGGGAGCTGAGGGTATTAAAGTTCAAATCAGTGGGCGTCTTGGTGGAGCAGAAATGGCTCGTTCTGAGATGTTCAAAGAGGGTAGAACTCCACTTCATACTTTGCGTGCAAACATAGATTATGCTTTAGCTGAGGCACATACTACTTATGGTGTTCTTGGTATTAAAGTATGGGTTTGTAATGGAGAGGTTTATGGTAAAAGAGACCTAACCCCTAATGCCGGAATTAATGCAAATGATAAGACTCGTTCTGGCGAGGGTAGGGGCGACCGTAAAAGAGGTGCTTCTAAAGGTGGTCGTAAACCAAAAGCTCAAAATGCTAACTAAGCTATAAAAAGCTTTCATAAAAGAAAGCTATAATAATAACTTTTTAAGGCCTTGTAAGTCATTGATTATCAATTTGACTTACGAGGCTTTAAATTTTACCACATCAGCTACTTACAACAAGAAAAAATAATTAGCTAAAAATGGTAAGAACTCCAACTCTCACAAATTATGAGTTTGTATTTGTAAATGTTTTAAAGCGAGTGGTAGATAGTTTTAGTTAATTGAATTGAGAAGATTTCATATATTTGTTGAGGAAAATAATTGATTTGCTATGAAAAAGGTTTTCTCTTACTTAGTATTGGCTATACTATTTTTACTATTTGTCACTCCAAATCTTTATGCTCAAAAAACTTATAATTCTCAGGGGACAAGATTACTAAGGGCTACTCCAGAGTCTATGGGCATAGATAGAAACAAATTGGGAAGAATAGACGAAATTATAAATGATTGTATTAAAGATACAGTGATTCCCGGGGCTGTTGTTGCGATTGTAAAGAAAGATAAATTAGTCTATCTCAAAGCTTTTGGGAACAAACGGATATATCCAACTATAGAAAAGATGACAACAAATACCGTTTTTGATTTGGCATCTTGTAGCAAATCTGTTGGGACAGCAATCTCATTTATGCAATTAGTGGAGAATGGTTATGTAAGACTCACCGATAAGGTAAACATGTATATACCAGGTTTTAAGCCATACGAAGACGCCTCTACTAATGAGAAGGTAGATATAAGGATTGTAGATTTACTAACTCACACATCGGGACTTCCGCCTTATGTTGGTGTTGGAGTGCTTGAGAATAAATATGGTAAAGCTAATGCTGAGAATTTGCTTGATTGGATAAAAAACTGTAGGAGAGATTTTAAGCCAACTACTAAATTCCAATATAGTTGTCTCAATTTTATTACTCTTCAAAACATTTTGCAAAATATTACAGGAGAGAAACTTTCTGATTATGCCCAAAAACATATTTTTGATAAACTTGGGCTAAAGTTTACAACATATTCACC
>CAMNNS010000114.1 GCA_946545765.1 uncultured Bacteroidales bacterium
AGATAACAGATATTAAAGAAATTGATGTTTTAAATTTTTTGCCTCAAAGAGAGCCATTTGTATTGATAGATAGACTTATCTCTTACGATAGTCAAACTACCTCTGTAGTCTCCTATTATAAAATAAAGCCAAACTCTACATTTGTAGATGGTGATACATTTCAAGCTGCCGGTTTGGTGGAGAATATTGCTCAAACTTGTGCTGCCCGTATAGGTTATATAGATTGGTTAAATGATAATCCTATTAAAATAGGGGTAATTGGTTCTGTAAAAAATATGCGAGTTTACTCTTTACCAAAAGTTTATGATGAAATTTATACAACAATAGAGTTAAAGAGTGAGATTATGGGTGTCTCTTTGGTAAAGGCTGTTGTTAAAGATATTTTACACAATTTAATGGCAGTTTGTGAGATGAAAATTGCTATACAAGATTAGTATAATGGATAAAATTAGATGTAAAGTTAATTCTGATATTAGGTTGCAAGCAATTTATCCTGTTGTAGTTAGGTTTAATGAAGTTGACTCTATGGGGGTTGTTTGGCATGGGAATTATGCAGTATATTTAGAGCAGGCACGAGAAGAGTTTTGTAAAAAATATGGGCTAACATATCTTAAAGATATTTTAAACAATGGTTATTATGCCCCTGTTGTAAAATTAGATATAGAATATAAAAGAATACTCAAATATACAGAAGACGCGTTGGTTAGAATAACATATCTGCCAACCTTGTCACCTAAAATCTATTTTGAGTATGAGATTTTTCTTCTTAATTCTAAAGGTGAAGAGGAGATAATTGCCAAAGCAACAAGCATTCAGGTTTTTACAGATTTGAATTATAATTTGGTTTTAGAAAATCCTGACTTTTATAAAGAGTGGAAGAATAAGTGGATTAAATAAAATGTCTATAGTTGTTTTATCAGATAATATATTGTCGCCGATAGGTTTAACTACTGCCCAGAACTTAGATTCTATATCAAAAGGGCTTAGTGGATTGAGAAAATTAGATAAAGAAAAGATATTGGAATTTGACAAATCTGCAGAGTCTATTTACTCATCGCTGATAGATGATAATTTATTGGCAGAGGCACTTAATAATCTTAATCTTCCCGATGATATGACAAGATTAGAGAAGATGATATATTTGTCTGTATCAGATGCTTCTAAGAGAATTAAATTAGATTTATCTGATAAATCAACGATATTTATCCTCTCTACCACAAAAGGAAATGTTTCATTAAAAAAGGGCGATAAACTCCCTTTATGGCAAACAGCCAAATTGATTGCAAGGCTTTTTGGGAATAAAAATCTACCATTTTTAATATCTAATGCATGTATCTCTGGTGTTGTTGCTATAATAGTTGCTAAAAGATTGCTTAGCAGTAGATTATATAAAAGAGCTGTAATTATAGGTGGAGATGAATTGTCCCCCTTTATTGTTTCTGGTTTTGGTTCGTTTAAAGCCCTCTCTCCAAATAAATGTAAACCATTTGATAAAAACAGAGAAGGATTAAATTTAGGAGAAGCAGTTGCTACTTTAATTTTAGAGCGGGTAGATGAAGATGAGATAACTCAAACAAAAGGTATTGGCATTCAAATAGAAAATGGAGCAATATCCAACGACGCCAACCATATATCAGGCCCCTCTCGTACTGGGGAAGGTTTATATAGGGCTATAGAGAAATGTTTAGGTCCTACTGATTGTACTAAAAATCTCGGCTTTATAAATCCTCATGGTACAGCAACAATCTATAACGATCAGATGGAGAGTATCGCTATCTCTCGGAGCCGTGTTGCTACTCTCCCTATTCTCCCTTTAAAAAGTTTCTATGGGCATACATTGGGCGCTTCCGGTTTATTAGAGACAATCTTGTCTATCCATTTTTTAAAGGATGGATATTTGCCTATGATAGATGAAAATATAGATATTGGTACAGAGCCACCACTACAAATTTTTCCAAAGGGGAAGCAATATAATTCTGAGTGGTTTATAAAACTTGTTTCGGGTTTTGGGGGATGTAATGCGGCACTCAAAGTTGGTAAATTATCTTCTTGCAAAGAAGAGATTACAGATAAAGTTGATTTAAGCTCAGTAAGTCTATTAAAAGAGTTTAACTTGAAACATAATGGTGATTCAAAAGAATTTTTGGATTTATTGTATCGCGATAAAAATATATCTTATCCTAAATTCCATAAAATGGATTTACTCTCTAAAGGGGCGTTAATTGCTATGGAAGAGTTGCTTGGTAAACCTTGCGAAGAAGATGATAAAACTGCTTTTGTTTTTTATAATAGTTCTGCTTCATTATCTTCTGATAATGAGTATTATAAGACTATAGATAGAAATTCTTTTTTCCCATCTCCTGCTCTATTTGTTTATACATTGCCAAGTATCGCGATAGGTGAGATTTGTATTAGATATAAATGTTATGGCGAGGGTATCTTTTTTGTAAAGAGTGAGGAAGATGATGAGACTCAAATAATGGATTATGTGTTATCTCTATTTGCTTGCGGAATCACAAATAGGGTAGTTCTTTGTAAAAATGAAGTAACGAATGAAATTATAGATATTAGAGCCAAACTATTGGAATATAGTTCGTAGTTTGGATTGCTCAATAATAATAACCAAATTTGTACAAATTAAATTTAATGAATAATGGATATACAAATAATTAAGAGTCAGATTATAGAGGCTTTGAACTTAGAAGAAATTACCCCCGAGGATATAGATGAAAATAGCCCCCTTTTTGGTCCAGATGGTATAGGTTTGGACTCTATAGATGCATTGGAATTGATAGTAATGTTAGAGAAAAATTATGCTATCAGGATTTCGGATCCTAAATTAGCAAAGGAGGTTTTTACATCTGTTAATACTATTGCCGATTATATTGAGAAGAATAAAAAGATATAATTGATGGATAAAGTGCTGATAACCGGCTATGGGATAATATCTTCCGCAGGGGTAGGTATTGAAAAAACCTATATCTCTATAAGGGATAGTTTGTCTCATATAGGTAAGATTAAGTATCTTAACACATTACATCAAGAAATTTTGTGTGGAGAGGTTCCATACTCAAACGAGGAATTAAAGTTACTTGCAAATTATAGTTCATCGGAGATTATATCTCGTGCTTCATTGCTTGGACTTATTGCAGCATTAGAAGCTATAAATAGCTCAGCGATAGGTAAAGATAGAGAGATAGCCTTTATAAATGGAACAACTGTAGGGGGAATAGATATTACAGAAAAATTCTATGATAAATATAAATCGGGAGATTTAGATATACAAGTGGCTAAAGTTCACGGTATTGGAGCACAATCCTATTCTATTGTTAAATCTTTGCAAAGTAGAGGATATAATATAACATACTATGACTCAATATCTACAGCCTGTAGTGCGGCGGCAAATGCTATATCTTTTGGTGCTGAATTGATTAAAAATAGATTAGCTGATGTGGTTATAGCAGGAGGATCGGAGTCCCTTACTAAATTTCATCTGAATGGCTTTAACTCGCTGTTGGTTTTGGATAACGAAACTTGTAAACCATTTGATGCCAATAGGAAAGGGCTTAATTTAGGTGAAGGTGCAGCCTATATAGTAATGGAGTCTGAGGAGAAAGCAATAGGTAGAGGGGCAAATATATTGGGATCTCTTGCCGGGTATGGTAATGCTTGTGATGCCTTTCATCAAACAGCATCTTCAGATAATGGTGAGGGTGCATATATATCTATGTTAAAAGCACTTGAAATGAGTTCTCTACACCCCCAAGATATAGATTATATAAATGCCCATGGTACTGCAACTTTAAATAATGATTTATCGGAGGGGATTGCTATTGAGCGTTTGTTTAAAAATAAAGTACCCCCAGTAAGTTCAACTAAATGGATAACAGGTCATACAACAAGTGCATCAGGTGGAATAGAGGCTGTAATATCTTTAATAGCTCTTAATAAAGATATTATCCCTGCAAATCTTGGCTTTAAAGATAAAATAGAAGAATTAAGTTTTACACCTATAACTGAGGTAAAAAAGGGGTGTAAACTTATGAATGTTTTATCTAACTCTTTTGGGTTTGGAGGGAACGATACGAGTCTTATCTTCTCAAAGTATATACCTCAATTAAAAGGTGAAACCTACCCAGTTACACAAGAAACAGAGAGAGAAAATATATTAGATTGTAATATTTATATAAATTCCTCTGCCTCAATATCTGCTCAACTTCCATTTCCCGAAAATCCTTTAGAAAACATTAGGGTATATAGTGGTAATGAACCTCTAAAAACTATAGAACCAGATTATAAAAAATTTATATCTCCTATCGTAGCACGCCGTTTATCTAATGTAGTAAAGAGGGCTTTCGTAACTTCAAAAGTTGCGTTAAATAGGGCAAATATTACTCTTCCTGATGCAATAATAACCGCATCGGGATTGGGATGTGTAGATTATACAGAAAAATTTATCGAATCTATATCTGATTCAAATGAGCAATTACCTCAACCCTCTTTCTTTATCTCTTCTACCCCAAATACAATAGGTAGTGGAGTAGCAATCTCCTTAAAGGCACACGGTTATAATGTTACTCACGCTAATGATGAGTTGGCATTTGAAGGGGCATTATTAGATTCAATCCTTTTGTTAAAAAATGATAAAAATGTAAATACAGTTTTATTAAACTCATCAGATGAGACAACCCCTTATTTATCAAAAGTTTATTCTAAAGTTACTAAAATAGATAATTCTTATATTTCAGAAGGTACGTTAAGTTTTATTCTTGGAAGAGAAAAAGGTGAAAATTGTTCTGCAGTTATAAAATCCTTTACATCTTTTTTATTGAATACT
>CAMNNS010000115.1 GCA_946545765.1 uncultured Bacteroidales bacterium
AAACTCGTCCCGAATATACAAGAAATATTATCTCGGGTAGTTATGGTTATACTTGGAATATCAGAAAGAAATTTTTTATAAGATTTACACCTTTTCAAGCTAATATCGTAAAGGTTTTCAACTTGGATACTACCTTCTTCAATAATTTAACAGATCCGTATCTTAAAAATTCTTATAAAGATCACTTTGATATTGGGGTAGGGGCAAATTTGTATTATACAACCGACCCTTCTGTAAATCCTCAAAAAAGTTACTTTTACCTTAGGTATCAGGCAGATGTTGCAGGTAACATAATAAGTCTTTTTAACAAATCATTAAAAACAAATGAGTTTGGAGAGAGGCTAATTTGGGGTTCGCCATATTCTCAATATTTTAAAATGGAGCTATCGGGTGTATATACATTTAAGTTTGGTGCTGATGCCTCTAAAATGTTAGTTGTAAGATTATTAGGAGGAGTAGGAAAAGGATACGGTAACTCTAAAGTTGTCCCTTTTGAAAAATTATTGTGGGGTGGTGGAGCTTATAGTTTAAGAGGTTGGCAGGCAAGGACACTTGGTCCCGGATATGCACCAAAAGATTCACTATTTAAATTACCTAACCAAACAGGAGATATTAGGTTAGAAGGGAATATTGAATTCAGATTCCCGATTGCATGGTTACTTAAAGGGGCTATATTTGCTGATGCAGGAAATATATGGACATTCAATAGAAAGAACGACTCTCTTAATCAATTTGATAAAAGAGGGGTATTTAAGTTCAACAATTTTTACAAACATATCGCTTTAGATTGGGGTGTAGGTCTTAGATTGGATATTACTTTTGCAATCCTAAGATTAGATATGGGATTTAAAAGTTATAATCCAGCTACATCTCAGTGGATACCTTTAAGCAAAATTTTTAGAGGGAATAACTACGAAATTACATTTGGTATTGGCTACCCATTCTAAAAATTGTAAAAATTTACGCTTAATCAAACTTATATTTGACAAACAATTCAATAGCTTGATATTCAGCCATTCCTAAATTGTCAAAAATTACTGCAGTATTATGATTTCTCTCTTCTGCCCTTAACCAAAATTCTCTTGAATCGGAGCCAGGGAATAGGGGATAATCTTTTTGAGATTGATGGCGGAATATAGCATCTCTCTTAATCTTAACCTCTTCTGGAGATAAAGGAACTGCCATTTCTGCCTCTGCAACATCCCACTCCTGCCATGCTCCTCTATACATCCATAATCTACAATCTTTAAACCATGGTTCATTTTTAAGTTGTTTACATGCTTCTATAATAGCTTGGAAACAAACACGATGTGTGCCATGAGGATCTGATAAATCTCCCGCTGCAAAAATTTGATGAGGTTTAATTCTCTTTAGTAATTTCTTAACAATATCTATATCCTCTTTGCTTATAGGTTTTTTCTTTACGCCACCTGTTTCATAAAATGGCAATGAAAGGAAATTAACATGGTTATCGGGGATTCCTAAATAACGGCAAGCCGAACGAGCTTCTCCTCGTCTTATATATGTTTTGATTTTTCTAACCATCAATGGGTCTGCCTGCCCGGGATGTTTCTTTTTAAGTTCTAATTGAACATCTTTGAAGAGTTTTTCCATATTTTTGGCTTCATAATCAAAAATATCTGCACTCTCCCTCATAAAATCTAAATATCTGATAACATCGTGGTCAAATACAGCAATATTACCACTTGTTTGATATGCAACATGAATATCATGTCCTTGTTCTGATAGACGAGCAAGCGTACCACCCATAGATATTACATCGTCATCGGGATGTGGAGAGAAAACTACAACCCTTTTAGGATAGGGTAGTGCCCTCTCGGGACGGGTAGAATCATCTGTATTTGGTTTTCCCCCTGGCCAACCACTTATTATATGTTGTAAATCATTGAACACTTTAATATTTATAGCACTTGCTCGACCTTTAAGTGTAACTAAATCTGCCATTCCGTTATCGTTATAATCTCTATCGGTGAGTTTTAATATAGGCTTTTGTAATTTTTTACATAACCAAAAGACAGATTTTCTAATCTGGTAAGGTGTCCATTCTATCTTATCTGTAAGCCAAGGGGTTTCTACCCTTGTAAGATTAACAGAGGCAGCGTGGTCTATAAAAACTTGAACATTATTATGCTCTTGCAAGTAAGAAGCAGGGACCAATTTTGTTACATCACCTTCAACCATTTTCTTTATAGAAGGTGCAGCACTTTCGCCCCAAGCTAAATAGTATATCTGCTTAGCATTTAGCAAGGTAGCGATACCCATTGTGATTGCGTAATAAGGGACATCTTCTACACCAAAAAAATCGCTTGCTGCAGATACCCTTGTAGTGTAGTTGAGATTTACTTTTCTTGTTAGTGAGTTATAGGGTGAACCAGGTTCATTCATTGCCATTCTCCCTGTTATAACTATATCTATACCACCAAGTTGTTTTATTGTCTCTTCAAATTTACTACAGTATAAATCTACATCATCTACTTTATCACTTTTGATGCAATGTATATTTTGCTTAGGAATATCTATATCATCAAACAGACACTCTTTCATAAATCTGTAATGACTCTGGAGTTCATCTTTATCTAAAGGATAGTAATCATCGGTATTAAAAACTACTATATTTTTAAAACTCAATTTCTTTTTCTTAACTGCCTCAATTAGGCATTCATAGACATTTAGACAAGTAGAAGAGGCATCTAAAGCCAATACTAATTTTTTACCCTTTTTCTCTTTTTCTTTAAGTTGTTTTATAATATCATCAACGATAACAACCGAAGCATCATGTTGCTCGTTAAATATTGTTACCGGTAATTTCTCATATCTTTTAGCAAAATTTGAGGTTTTAAACATAACTATTATTGTTTTTCTATTTGATTTATTGTTTCTTTTAGTTTTGTAAGCTGGCAAAGTAAATTATCCATAAGATTAAGGTTTAGCATATTAGCACCATCTGACTTTGCCTCTTTTGGATTAGGATGAGTCTCCATAAATAATCCATCTGCTCCACTAACCAATGCTGCTTTTGCCATTGTAGGGATAAATTCGGGTTCGCCACCTGTTACACCGCTGTCTTGGTTTGGCTTCTGTAAAGAATGAGTAACATCCATAATAACCGGGAAACCAAATTTTTTCATCTTAGGAATTGATCTAAAATCTACAATTAAGTCTGTATAACCAAATTGCGTTCCTCTTTCTGTAAGAAAAATATTATTATTGTTACAATCAACTACTTTTTGTGCAGCATAGAAAATAGATTCTGGAGACAAGAATTGTCCTTTTTTAATATTTACATATTTCCCAGTTTTGGCTGCAGCTTCTAATAGTTCAGTTTGTCTGCAAAGAAATGCTGGAATTTGTAACACATCAATATCGTATTGCGCAGCTAATTCAGCCTCTTTAACCGAATGAATATCAGTAACTATAGCGATTTGCAAATCTTTCCTAATATTTCTTAAAATCTCCAACCCTTTTATATCACCTATTCCTGTAAATGAACTAATTTTAGATCTATTTGCCTTTTTATACGATGCTTTAAAAATAAAAGGGACTTTATATTTTTGTGTGATTGCTTTTAACTGTTCAGCGATTTTGTATGTTATCTCTTCTCCCTCTATAACACATGGACCAGCAAGAAGAAAAAACATATCATTCTTATAATCAATAAAATTATGAATTTTAATATCTTTCATTATTGTCTAATGTAATTAGATTTGATATGCAAAAATAATAATTAATAATCATATTTCTTCCAGTATTCCCTCATTCTAATTCTTAATTCTTCCTCTCTTTTATTATCTGCAGGCTCATATAATTTTCTCCCTTTAATCTCCTCCGGAAGGAATTCTAAATCAACAAAATGTTTTGGATAATCATGTGCATATTTATACCCATCATGATAACCCAAATCTTTCATAAGTTTAGTAGGAGCATTTCTAATATGCAGAGGTACAGATAAATCGCCCATCTCTTCTACCAGAGTTGTAGCATTATCTATTGCTAAATAGGCAGAGTTGCTCTTTTGTGATGTTGCTAAATATATTGCACATTCAGATAGTGGAATTCTTCCCTCGGGAAGACCAATTTGTTGTACAGCTGAAAAGGTAGATTGTGCTAATAATAAAGCATTTGGATTGGCAAGTCCAATATCCTCTGCTGCAAGTATAACCATTCTTCTTGCTATAAATAGGGGATCTTCTCCCCCTTTTAACATCCTTGCTAACCAATATACAGCAGCGTTAGGGTCAGAGCCTCTGATACTTTTAATAAATGCAGATATTATATCGTAATGTTGTTCTCCATTCTTGTCATATATAGAGATATTCTCTTGAAGAGAATCTTTAACAAGTTGGTTAGTGATCTCTAATGGATTTGTGTTATTATTTGTAATAACTATCTCGATAAGATTAAGGAGTTTACGAGCATCTCCACCGCTATATCTAAATAAAGCTTCTTTCTCTTTAAAGATAATATTTCTCTCTTTTAATATCTTGTCACTCTCTATTACTTTCTTTAAAAGAAGGTCTAAATTATTAACACTAAGTTCTTTTAATACAAAGACTTGACATCGGGATAAAAGAGGACTATTTACCTCAAATGAAGGGTTTTCTGTTGTAGCTCCTATTAGGACAATTGTACCATCTTCTACAGCACCTAACAAAGCATCTTGCTGCCCTTTATTAAATCTATGAATCTCATCGATGAATAAAATAGGGGTTTTAACAGAGAATAAATTTTGATTTGCTGCTTTAGCTATCACTGCTCTAACCTCCTTTAAACCAGAAC
>CAMNNS010000116.1 GCA_946545765.1 uncultured Bacteroidales bacterium
TCTTATTAGCCATTTTAGTGTTAGGTTTTTGCCCATATATTCTTACCCGAATCTCATCGGGCGTTAAATTTTCTAAAGTGGTTTCCTCTCTGTAATAGTTATTTAGATTATTGCAAATCTTTGCAAATTCACTCCATTTAATAGTTCTGTGCAAACTTGTATTATCATCTCGGTACTTTTTCCCTTGTATATACTCTAAAGGTCTCCATTTCATCTCATCTAAAGCTCTTTTAATATCTCTGACTATCATATCTCGTCTGCCCCATGCAAGGTGTGCAGATATAACTGCAACAATTTCAATATCTTGCAGTTTGATAGGATAGTTATTTGGTATTGGTAGGTTATAGGTTGTATTATGATGAGAAAATAGTGAATAGAAATGTCTTGGGAAAATAATAGGGTCTTCTTCAAAATATTGGAGATTATTGTACAACTCTCCTAATTCCCTTATTGTAGAAATGATTTTATCTTTATTCATAGATGGGGTATGAATCTACTTAATATAAAATAAACAGGAAGCTTGTTACTCCCTGTTTATTAAGCTTTTTTAAATCCTTAGCACAATTATTTCTTCTTATAACGGCTATAGAATTTATCTACACGACCAGCTGTATCTACAAGTTTCATCTTTCCTGTATAGAAAGGGTGAGATGAACTTGATATTTCTACCTTTACCAAAGGGTAGGTCTGGCCATCTATCTCTATTGTCTCTTTAGTAGCTTCACAACTCCTTGTGATAAATACTTCATCATTAGACATATCCTTGAAAGCTACAAGTCGGTAGTTTTCGGGATGTATTCCTCTTTTCATTGTACAATTAATTTTAAAATCGGCGACAAATATACAATTTTTATTAGAAATTCAAAATCTTATTCCTACTTTTATAATAATTGTATCCTCAAGGTGGATTTTTACCTATGATTACCGATAACTTGGAGTATTAAGGTCTCTAATTCTTCACTTTGAACTTCAACAAGAATTGTAAGATAATGAAGTTAAAATTCTTGTTATAATTCTTAATTGTTAAAAATAGTTTAGTTTCTACTATTTATTTTGCTTAGAAGTTTAAGTATTTCTAAATAGAGCCAAACTAATGTAACTATTAGACCGAATGCTCCATACCATTCCATATATTTAGGAGCACCTTGTAACGAAGCTTCTTCTATAAAGTGGTAATCTGTTAGTAAAGAGAAAGCTGCTACTAATACTATTACAATATTTATCGCGATACTTAATAGTGAGTTCCCATATATTAAACTCAAATCTACTTTAAATAGTGACAAAATAAATCCGATTAAGTAAAACGCTAATATTGAGATTAATGCAACAGATAAAATTTTTGTAAACTTGCCATTCACCTTGATAATCCTTTGACTATATATTATTGCCATAACAATAGCACACAGAATAGTTATTATTACTGCACTGGAGATTAAATTAGGGAAAGCGTTCTCACCTGTTTGTGGATTAGCAAATATATTGTTGTACATTGCAGATACTCCTCCCAAGAAGAGCCCCTCTGCTACAGCATAAATAGGGGATAATATTCTTGCCCTCTTAGGTTTAAAAGAGATTAGCAATGCAAGGATAAAAGCAACTATAGCTCCACCCCATGTCCAAATTGTGTAGGAATTAGGATTTGTCGCTTGATAATACATTCTCCATGTTGTAGTGGCTGCAAATACGATAAATCCTAAAAGGAGTAGGGTCTTTAGTGCAGTACCTTTTACTGTCATACTTTGGGTTTCGTAATAATCTTCCCGAGATACTCTAAATACTTTTTCGTTTAGTGTAGGATTCATTTCTTAATTATTTAATTCTAAATAGTGTCTCTTCTTCGTATAGAATAATCTTTTTGGTTTTTTTAATCCATTTCTGCTCTTCTAACTTTATATGCTCTTTAACATCTTCCCAATTAGAGTAGCCTTTTACATAATCTATTAACTCTTTATCGCCGAGTAATAATTCTATCTCTTTTTTATCTATCTCTATTGCTTCATTCTCCGAGGTGGTTTTATTAACAAATGAAAAAGAAGAGCAATTTTTGTAGATAAAGTTCATAATTCTCAAAGAGTGTGCCAATGAATGGTATTGATAATTAGGGTTTAAAAGTAATTGAAAACCATAGCATTTTATCCCTGCCCATTTATTATATCTTGGGAAAAATTCGCACCATCTTAATTTTACTCCATCATCATAAATAGGGTTATTGGGATTATTCCAATTATCTCTCCCAATCTCTTTGTTGTAATCTTGTAATTCAGAGAAGAAAGGGGCTCCAAAAATTTCGTATGGACGGGTTGTGCCTATTCCACAGCTTACATTTGTCCCCTCCCATAGATATTGCCCCGAAAAAAAATTAGGTGTAAACAATCCTGCATAATTTTCTGCAGGGGGGATACTCCAAGGCATCATAACTTTGTTTATTAATGATGCTTTATAAGAGATAACATGAAGAGGGAATTTAGCGTTCAGTTTGTTATAGAAATAATTTGCCATTTCTCCTAATGTGAGTCCATGTCTGTGTGGTATCCCTTCAAGCCCAATTGCAGACCTATAGCCTGCTTTAAGTTGTGTACCTTCTACTTGTCTCCCCCCGGGATTAACTCTATCAACGATATATATCGGGAGTGGTATATTATTGTTATGTAGAATAGAAAATAGAGAATAAATTGTGTGCAGTATTTTACTATATCTACTTCCAGTATCTTGTAACTCAATAATTAGTGCATCTATCTCTTTTAGTTGATGTATCTCGATATTACTCTGTAATAGTTCATTATCAACTTTGTAAAGGTATGCTAAGCGTCCCTTTTTTTTAAAATGTTCCCAAATATAACTTCCTGTCAAAGGGTCCCACGCTGTTTGGTCGCAAATAATACCAATCTTTCCTTTTGTTAGAGCTAAATCTTCTTGCTCTAATAGTGGTGAAACCCTAAATGAAAACATAAATTAAAATATTATAGAAGTTTTTCTATTTTACCCATTACTTCTTCTGCAAGTTGATCTGCCTCATTTTGGGTAGGAGCTTCGCAATAGAGTCTTATAATAGGCTCTGTATTAGATTTTCTAAGATGAGCAAAACTTCTTTTTTCATCTAAATTTATTTTAACTCCATCTATAAGTGAGATGTCAAAATCTTTATACTCTTTTCTTATCTCTTCTAAAACTTTATCCACTAAAGAATTATCTGATATTTCTATTCTATTTTTAGAGATATAATATTGTGGATAAGAATCTCTTAACACGCTCATTGATACTTTTTTATGAGCAAGATTGCTTAAAAATAGAGCAACTCCCATATAAGCATCTCTGCCATAATGAAGAGGAGGATAAATAACCCCTCCATTCCCCTCACCTCCAATAACTGCATTAACTTCGTGCATTTTGGTAGTTACATTTACCTCACCAACTGCAGCTGGGTAATATTTTTCTCCAACATTCTCGGTAATATCTCGTAAAGCCCTTGTGGAAGAGAGGTTAGATACGGTAGAACCTTTTTTGTTCTCTAAAACATATGATGCTACAGAGACTAAAGTATATTCTTCTCCAAATGGAGTACCATCTTGACAAATGAATGCTAATCTATCTACATCGGGATCTACAGATATACCCAAATGTGCCTTCTCCGATACAACTTTATCTGAAAGCTCTTTTAGATTTTTAGGTAATGGCTCTGGATTATGTGCAAAATTGCCTGTGGGAGAACAATTTATACAAATACACTCAACACCTAATTTTTCTAAAAGTTTAGGCATTGTAGTTCCCCCAACAGAGTTTATCGCATCTAAAACAACCTTAAATTTTGCCTTTCTAATAGAATCTATATCTACGAGAGAATCAGAAAGAACTGCATTGATATGTTGTTCTGTGTAATCCTTATTTACAATTTTTCCAAGATTATCTACATCCAAGAAATCAAACTCTTCTTTCTCTGCTATCTCGAGAAGGTGTGCCCCTTGTTGCGAAGTAATAAATTCCCCTTTATTATTTAAAAGTTTTAAGGCATTCCATTCTTTAGGATTGTGAGAAGCTGTCAAAATTATCCCCCCGTCTGCTTTTTCAAATATTACCCCCATTTCTGTTGTTGGGGTAGAAGCCATACCGATATTAACAACATCAACTCCACAAGCAGATAGGGTAGAGCAGACTAAATTGGCAACAATTTCTCCACTAATCCTTGCATCTCTACCAACTACGATTTTAAGTTTCTTGTTTGGATTCTCTCTTTTTATAAGTGTACAATAAGCTGATGTGAATTTGACAACATCAATTGGAGTAAGACTCTCTCCAACTTTTCCACCTATTGTTCCTCTTATTCCTGATATAGATTTTATTAGTGTCATTATCAGATATTTTTTAAACCATTAGTGCCCCTACAAGCCCAAGGATAGCGTAAAATTCTGGAAGTGCGGCATATATTAAAGTGTTAGTAAACACATCGTGATTTTGCGATATACCAACTATACCATTTGCACAAACTTGCCCTTGTCTTACTGCAGAATACAAACATACTGCCCCTACAGAAATTCCAACTGCAAAATATAGAGGACCGTTGGCAACTAAATCTGCAGATTTACTGAACCAAACCAAAAACGCAACAAATCCGTAAATACCTTGAGTAGCAGGGAGAGCAGAAAGTACCATATAATTTCCAGATTTTTCTGGATTAACTTTTAATGCACCCTCTGCAGCATTTC
>CAMNNS010000117.1 GCA_946545765.1 uncultured Bacteroidales bacterium
AGGAGATAAATTATTTAAAGGAGAATGGTTTTGATGCCGATTTTAAAAAACTTAAATATAGTTATAATGTTGGTCTTTGGGGGACAAGTATTTGTGGTGGAGAACTTTTAGATTCAAGAAAAGGGCTACCAGAAGAGGCATATCTTAAACAAGTTGCTAAAAAAGAAGAATCTCTTCTTAAAATAACTTTTGAAAAAGGTGAGATAGTTGCTGTAAATGACAAATCTTTTACTAATCCAATTTCTGCAATTCAGTATATAGAATATATTGGTTCTGAATATGGGATTGGGAGAAATACTCATGTTGGTGATACAATAATTGGGATTAAGGGTAGGGTTGGTTTTGAAGCTGCAGCACCGATATTAATAATAGAAGCTCATAGATTATTAGAAAAATATACTCTTAGTAAATGGCAACAATATTGGAAAGATCAAGTGGCTAATTGGTACGGGATGTTTCTACATGAGAGTCAGTACCTTGAACCTGTTATGAATGATATTGAGGCAATGCTTACTTCAAGTCAGCAAAATGTAAATGGTACTGTCATTTTAAAACTTCGCCCACTGGGTTTTGAGAGTGTTGGGGTTGATTCTAAAGATGATTTATTAGGTTCAAAATTAGGTGAATACGGTGAGATGCAGAGAGGTTGGACTGCAGATGATGCAAAGGGATTTATAAAGATTTTATCTACCCCTTTAAGAGTTTATTATGAAATTCATCCCGATGAAAAAAGGGGCAAATAATTTCTTGTGTATAATATGAAAAAATATTTTTCATTACTTGATAAACTAATTTCTACCCCATCATTCTCTCGTGAGGAGTGTGCGACAGCTACGATTATTGAGAGTTTTCTTAAAGATTTAGGGATAAAACGAATCGATAGAGATAAAAATAATATATGGGTAAAAAATTCTCATTTCGACCTATCAAAACCCACATTACTCCTCAATTCTCATCATGATACGGTTCGTCCTGTATCTTCTTATTCAAGAGATCCATTTTTACCCTCTCATGAAAATGGGAGAATATATGGTCTTGGTAGTAATGATGCAGGTGGTGCTGTTATTAGTTTGATTGCAACTTTTGAAACTCTTTATCAGGAAGTTTTACCATTTAACATAATTCTTGCAATTACTGCAGAAGAAGAGATTACGGGATTAAATGGAATAAGCCATTTGCTACCAATTCTTCCTCAAATAGATATGGGAATTGTGGGAGAACCCACAAATATGAATGTTGCCCTTGGTGAGAAAGGTCTTGTTGTTTTAGATTGTATTGCAAAGGGAGAAACAGGTCATGCCGCCAATTATCAAGGTGATAACTCAATCTACATTGCACTTGATGATATAGAATTTTTGAAAAATTATAAATTTGAAAAAGAGTCTTCGTTGCTTGGTCCTATAAAAATTACTACCACTCAAATTAATGCAGGTACTCAACATAATGTTATTCCCAGTGAATGTTCTTTTGTAGTTGACGTACGTACTACCGATGCGTATTCAAATGAAGATACTGTAAAGATTTTACAGTCTAACCTAAGAAGTTCTGTCACACCTCGTTCATTAAGAATTAATGCTTCTTCTATAGAAGATACCCATTCTCTTGTAGTTGCAGCTAAAAGGTTAAAATTACCAACTTTTATCTCTCCAACATGTAGTGATATGTCTCAGATGAATTTCCCAACTATTAAGATGGGACCTGGCGATTCTTTGCGTAGTCATAAAGCAGATGAGTGGATAGGCGAGGAAGAAATTATTAGAGGAATAAAAATATACATAGATTTTATTAAAAATTTAGAGATATAATTAACTAATTATGAAACTTTGGGATAAAGGATTTGACATTGATTCCTGGATAGAATCCTATACTGTTGGAAATGATCAACAGCTTGATTTGCAACTTGCTTCGTATGATATTGAAGCATCATTGGCTCATATTAAAATGCTTGAAAGTATAGGTCTTCTTACTCACGATGAATTTGATATTCTGCAACAAGGTCTTAATCAGATTGCTAAAGAGATTGATGAAGGTAGTTTTCAAATTGAAGAGGGGATTGAAGATATTCACTCTGAGGTTGAACATCTTTTGACTCAGAGACTTGGAGAAGTTGGTAAAAAAATTCATTCGGGACGTTCGAGAAATGATCAGGTCCTTGTAGATCTTAAACTATTCTATCGTGCTGAGATGAAGAAGATAGCAACTGACATTTATGCACTTTTTAATAGATTGCAAATTCTTAGCAATCGGTATAAGAATATACTAATGCCAGGCTACACCCATATGCAAATAGCAATGCCAAGTAGTTTTGGCTTGTGGTTTGGTGCATACGCAGAGACTCTTATCGATGATATGAGACTTGTTGCTACTGCTTATTCTATTGCAAATCAAAATCCTCTTGGTTCTGCCGCAGGTTATGGCTCGAGTTTCCCTCTTAATAGGACAATGACAACTAAACTCTTAAAGTTTAATGATTTGCATTATAATGTTGTTGCTGCAAGTATGAGTAGGGGTAAGACTGAACAAGCTATAGGGTATGCTATAAATTCGGTTGCTACAACGCTCGGCAAGCTTGCTATGGATATTTGTCTATTTAATAGCCAGAATTATTCATTCATAAGTTTTCCAGATGCTTATACAACTGGTTCAAGTATAATGCCTCATAAGAAAAATCCTGATGTTTGGGAGATTATGCGTAGCAGATGTAATTTATTGAGGGGTGTACAAAATGATATAGCTCTTACAATTACAAATTTACCTCTTGGATACCATCGAGATTTACAGATTCTTAAAAACATAACTTTTCCTGCAATTGCTAATTTAAAAGAATCTCTTAAAATGGCAGATTTTATGCTTCAACATATTCTTGTAAATCAAGAAGCTATAAATGATGAGCGTTATAATTATCTTTTTACTGTAGAAGATGTTAATAGACTTACTTTATCGGGAGTCCCTTTTCGTGAAGCTTATAAAATTATAGGTCAACAAGTACAAGAAGGTTCTTATATACCTAATAAAGAGATAAATCATACTCACGAGGGGAGTATTGGCAACCTATGTAATGACGCTATTGCACAAAAAATGAAAAGTGTTTTTGATATATTTGATGTCAAATAATTTTAGTAATAAATTAATTTTTAGCTATTTTTGCACGGGTAACATTACAATGATTACCTACTATGTTTATTAATAATATTTTGTGCTTTTTATTTATATTTCATTGATTATGAAAAGTATTAACATTTATACATTAACATCTCCTCTTCATGATGAAACTTCTATAATTGCTCAAACTAAAGAATTTCTAAGTAGTCTAAATATTGACTATCAATTAAAAGGGGAAGATTTCTCTGATTATGGAATATCTGACCTTTCTCTAATTTATGTTAGAACAGGCGGGACAGAGGAGTTGTTTATAGAGAAATTGCCTCAGATAACTAAAGTTAGTAAGAAAATTTATCTCTTAACATCGGGTAAAAGCAATTCTCTTGCTGCCTCTATGGAAATTCTTTCTTGTCTAAAAATGAAAGGATTACAAGGGGAGATTATTCATGGAGAGGCAAAATATATAAAAGAAAAAATAGAGAAAATTTTACTCATTGAGAGGGGGAAGATAAATTTATCTAAATCTATTCTTGGTGTAGTGGGTAAGCCTTCTAATTGGTTAATATCAAGTGGGGTAAATTATAGCTTTATCAAAGAAAAGGTTGGGTTGGAAATTGTTGATATTCAGATGCAAGATCTCTTACAATATGTTACGAATGATCTTAACTTGGAAGATTCAAAGGTTCTAAAATCTTTAGTTGCAGAGTTCTATAATAAAGAGTTTACAAAAACTTGTTCTACTAAAGATGAGGTAAAAAGCTCTATTGATGGTGCTATGAGAATTTATTTAGGATTAAAACGGATAATTACAGAGAGAAACTTATCGGGATTAACAATAAGATGTTTTGATTTATTGACAAGTGTAAAAAATACAGGTTGCCTTGCATTGGCAAAACTTAATTCTGATGGATATATTGCTGGTTGTGAAGGTGATATTCCCACTGCAATTAGTATGTTAATTGTTAAAAAGCTATTAGGTCATGCATCTTTTCAGGCTAATCCTGCGAGGGTTAATATAGATAATGGTGAGTTACTATTTGCCCATTGCACCGTACCTTTCTCTATAGTTGATAGATACGAACTTGATAGCCATTTTGAATCTGGTATAGGGGTAGGTGTGAGAGGATTTATCCCTAAAGGTAAGGTTACTATTTTTAAAACTCAAGGAGATTTGAATAGATATTTTATAGAAGAGGGTGAATTATTAGAGAATGGAGAACAGAACGATTTATGTAGAACACAGCAACTTATTAAATTATCTAATAAAGATTCTGCACGATATTTTTTAGAGAATCCTATCGGGAATCATCATGTTATTATTCGTGGTTCATATAAACAAATTTTAGAAGATTTTATGAGTGAACTTGTAGCCATCTAATTCTGTAGATTATGATTTTTACATTTATTCTAACCGAATGAATATCATTTATAGATTTAAGATGAGTTATTCTTACTTCTAATACAAATTAAGAACATATATTACTATAAATAAAGGTTCAAGATTAGTTAAATATTATTAATTTTTTTTTAACTAATTGATATTTAATGTCAAACAAGTATTGTTTTAGGAGTAAAAT
>CAMNNS010000118.1 GCA_946545765.1 uncultured Bacteroidales bacterium
TCAGCACAATGAGGTTAAAGAGAAAATATTATTAACTTTAACCTCAAATAATGGGCTCTTTATAGAGCAGATAGTGGAGATAACTCAGTTAGATGTAGAGATTGTATCGCGAGAACTTTTGGAGTTGGAGTTAGATTTTAAAGTCCAAAGAGACCCAATTAGCAATAGATATAGGACGGTATGAGATTTATAGATACACATGTACATTCGTACGATGAAGCGTTTGATAAAGATAGGGCAGAATCTTTTCTAAGGGCTATAAATGCAGGTGTAACAAAGATGGTGCTCCCTGCGATAGATAGTACAACTTATAAAGCTCAAGAAAATTGTTTTTCCCTTTTTCCTGATAATTCCTTTATGACCATAGGGTTGCATCCAACATCTGTAGCAAGTAATTGGAGAGATGAACTCTATTTTGTAGAGAATAAATTAGAGGAGTGTAAGGGGAAGAATTATTTTATCGCGATAGGGGAGGTAGGATTAGATTTATATTGGAGTAAAGAGTTTATAAAAGAGCAGATTGAGGTTTTTTCATCTCAAATAGATTTAGCATTAAAATACGATTTACCTCTAATTATTCATCAAAGGAATGCCCTAACAGAAATGTTTGATTTATTAGAAAGTAAGCCTCGTACACTCAGAGGAGTATTTCATGCTTTTGGTGGAAGTTTAGAAACCTACAAAAGGATAAAAAAATATGGTAATTTTAAAGTTGGGATAGGTGGTGTAGTAACTTTTAAAAATGCGGGCTTGCCTAAAACGATAGAAGATATCCCTTTAGAAGAGATTGTTTTAGAGACAGACTCCCCTTGGTTGACCCCTGTGCCTCATAGAGGAGAAAGAAATGAGAGTAGTTATATCCCTATAATAGCACAAAAAATAGCTGAAATTAAAAAAACTGATATAGAAGAGGTTGCGACGATAACAACAGCACAAGCCGAGTCTCTGTTTGGAATATAAATTAAAATAAAATAGATCAATTTAATATAAATAAAGATGAGCAGATCTTTACTAATGATATATACCGGTGGCACTATCGGGATGAAACAAGATGATAAAACTAAAGCTCTTGTACCATTTGACTTTAGCCAAATAGTGAGAGAAGTACCAGAATTAAAAAAGTTTGGTTACAAAATAGATACATACTCATTTGATCCAGTAATAGACTCTTCAGATATAACCCCTACCTTTTGGGTAGAATTGTGCAAAGTGATAAAAAACAATTATAAAAAGTATGATGGTTTTGTAATATTGCATGGAACAGATACTATGTCTTATACCGCCTCTGCTTTGAGTTTTATGTTAGAGAATCTTGAAAAGCCTATAATATTAACAGGGAGCCAACTTCCAATAGGTATGTTAAGGACAGACGGAAAAGAGAATATTATATCTTCTATAGAGATTGCCGCCGCTAAGAGGGGAGATGGGAAGGCAATGGTACCAGAGGTTTGTATTTACTTTGAAAGTCAATTATATAGAGGTAATAGAACAATAAAGTATAATGCAGAAAATTTTAGGGCTTTTAGATCTGTGAATTATCAAGTATTAGCTGAAGTTGGAATACATATCAAATACAATCCCCATTTGATAAACTATCCTAAATCATGGGGTAAACAGCTTAAAATCAGCGATAAGTTAGATACTAATGTGGCTATCCTAAAAATATATCCGGGCATAATAAAACAGGCAATAGATAGTATATTGTTTTCTACTTGGAGTAAAGCGATAGTTTTAGAGACATTCGGGAGTGGAAATGCCCCAACAAGCAGAGAATTTTTAGAAAGTATTAAAAAAGCAATAAAGAATGGTAAAATAATCGTTAATGTTACACAGTGTCAGGCAGGTAGCGTAGATATGAAGGCTTATGCTACAGGTGCTTCTTTAGAAAAATTGGGTGTAATTAGTGGATATGATGGTACAACCGAAGCCACTTTATGCAAATTATTTGTATTGATGGGGAAATATTCTGATAAAGAAGAAATTAAGAAAAAAATGAAACAATCCTTAAGGGGAGAGATAACGATTATTTAGATTATTTAATAAGAACCAATTTAAAATTTTATTATATTGCACGAAGTTTCGCCAATTATGGAGTAAACAAAATATATAATAAATAAAAACAATTGTTTAATATTAACTCAAAACAACACTTTATGAAAAAACTTTTCATGCTTTTGGCAGTAGCCGGTTTAATGGCTATTTCTGCACAAAATGCAGTTGCTCAAGATGATCAAACTGCAACTGCAACAGAGCAAGTACAAGACAATGTAGAGGCTATAGAAGCTACTACAGATGTTGAGACTACAACAAATCCATTTAACCAAACTTCAGACAAGCCTATTTACCAACAAATTAAGGCTAAGTTTATAGAGGGAGGTCCTTCTTTCATGGTATGGGTTATTCTATGTCTTATCTTAGGTCTTGCAATAGCTATAGAGAGACTTATCTATTTAAGTTTAGCTACTACTAACACAGACAAACTTATAGAGAAAGTTGAGGAAGCTCTTAAAGAGGGTGGAATAGAGAAAGCTAAAGAGGTTTGCAAAGACACTAAAGGTCCAGTTGCTTCTATCTTTACTCAAGGTTTAATTCGCTATGATCAAGGCTTAGAGAATGTTGAGAAAGCAATTACTTCATATGGCTCTGTTCAAATGGGTAGATTAGAGAGCGGTCTTTCTTGGATTGCATTATTTATCGCCCTTGCACCAATGTTAGGTTTCTTGGGAACAGTTGTTGGTATGGTTGCTGCGTTTGACGCTATCGAGCAAGCAGGAGATATGTCTCCAATAGTTGTTGCTGCTGGTATTAAGACAGCTTTGATTACAACAATTGCCGGTTTGATCGTTGCAATTATTCTTCAAGTTTTCTACAACCTTATAGTTGCTAAGATAGATTCTATTGTTAATTCAATGGAGAATGCTTCTATCAACTTTGTAGATGTTTTATCAACTTATAAAAAATAATTTATTCAAAGAATATGGAAAATAAATCTTTGAAATTTATAAAATATGCACTATTCTTAGTGTCAGCCATATTAGCGATATTGTTTCTTGTGAAAAACACATCAGATAACAAAGAAGCTATGGTTGAGCCTATGCTAACATGGTCTTATATACTACTATGTATCGGGATATGTTTAGCTTTAGTGCTATTCTTCGTTGCAATTTCAAAAGGTGGCAATATCAAAAAGATATTTACTGTTATAGCAATTTTTGCTGTAATGCTTGTGATTGCCTATCTAATTGCACCGGGTTCAGAAGTTGAGGTATCTAAGAGTGTAGATAAACCAACTCCTGCAGTGCTTAAGATGACAGATACATTCCTCATCTTGTCTGTAATACTACTTGTTGGCGCTTTTGTTGCCGCTATAGTAGGAAGCTTATTTAAAAGAAAAATTAGATAAATTTTAATTTAATGGCAAGTAAAAGAACACCCGAGATTAACGCTAGCAGTCAGGCCGATATTGCTTTCTTGCTATTGGTATTCTTCTTGGTTACCACTACAATGGATATTGATAAAGGTATTCATAGAAGACTTCCACCAATGCCAGAAGAGAATCAAAAAACAGAGATTAAGATTAATCGTAGAAATACCATTATTGTTAGAATTAATTCTAGTAACAAAATCTTTGTTGGAACTGAGCAGGTTGATGTTAGCCAAATCAAGGATAAGATAGTTGACTTTTTGGATAATCCTAACGATGATCCTAACAAACCAGAAAAAGAGGTTAAGAATATCGAGGGATTCCGTCCATATCCAGTATCTAAGGGTGTAGTTTCTTTACAAAATGACAAAGGTACTCTTTATGCAACATATATAGAGGTACAGAATGAAATTGTGAGAGCAGTTAATGAATTAAGAGATCGTTTTGCTTTACAAAATTTTGGAAGGAAATTTACACAATTAGATGATGTAAAACAGAAAATTGTCAAAGATGCTGTTCCTCAGAATATTTCTGAGGCAGAACCAAAAGATGTTAAAGGTAAAAAATAGGAGAAAACATTATGGGAAGATTTAGAAAAAGTGGTAAAAAAGGGGCACCAGCTATAAGCACAGCATCCCTTCCTGATATAGTCTTTATGTTGCTTTTCTTCTTTATGATATCAACATCTTTCCGCCAACAGGACAAGCTTGTACAAGTCAAATTGCCTGAGGCTACCGAGAATGTAAAATTGGAAAGAAAAGACCTTACATCTTATATTTATGTTGGTTCACCAGTTCCATCTAAACAGGCAAAATATGGTACTGATTCTCGTATTCAATTAAATGACTCTTTCCAAACAGTAGATGGAATCAGAGATTTCATTGCATCAGAAAGAGAGACTTTAAATGAGGCAGATAGAGCACAAATGGTTGTGGCTATTAAAGCTGACGAGAATGTCCGTATGGGTATTATAACAGAAATTAAGCAAGAACTTAGAAGATGTTCTGCACTACAGATTATGTATGTTGCAAGACCTAAAGTTCATAGAAGAGACTAATCTTTGATAAAGTTTATAGAAAAAGAGAGAGTAACATAGTTTGTTGCTCTCTCTTTTTTACACTTATTTTGCAGTAAGATTTAATATTTGTAGATTCAGTTGTAATTACAACTTTTTGAAATTCACGCTGTAATCTATCTTATATCAAAAGCTAAAATGTATAGTTAATTTGCTTTACCATTTCA
>CAMNNS010000119.1 GCA_946545765.1 uncultured Bacteroidales bacterium
ATTTTTCCCCCTTATCGCGATAATTATTTCTCAATAAAGAGAAAAATTGCCCCTCCCCATCTATCTCTCCTGGTATAAAATATTTAGAGATTAATTCTTCTGCTCCAAAAGATTTTATAAACTCTACATTCTCTCTATTCTCTCTACTGTTGTAAGTACAAGTTGAGTAAATAAATAATCCACCACCTTTTAGAAGAGGCCATACATTTGAGATTATTTTTTTTTGCAAAGCCGAGCATTTGGCAACATTATCAAGGCTCCAATCTGCCACTGCTTCAGTACTTTTTCTAAACATACCCTCACCCGAACATGGGGCATCCACTAAAATTATATCAAACTTTATAGATGAATTTAGATAGAAAGAATTAAACTCCTCGGGATAATTAGAAGAGACAATAATATCATCATAACCCCATTTTGCGATATTATCTTGTAAAGAGAGTACTCTTTTCTTATCTACTTCATTACTAATGAAAACAAAATCTGTATCTAAAGATTTTCTCTTTTTAATATCTTCTAAAATTGAGATTAGATGAGTTGATTTACCCCCAGGTGCCGCACATAAATCCAAAACATATACCTTTTTCTTATTTAAAACATATACTTCTAACTCCTTTTGTATCATTGATAAATACATACTGGAAGCATCTTGAACATAATATGCCCCTGAATGAAAAAGTGGATCTGCTGTAAAGTTCTTTTTACAAGGAAGATAAAATCCTTCTGGACACCATTGTACTCTTTTAGAAGAGGGGGATAAAATTTGATTCTCTATCTCTTGTGATTTAATAGGATTAAATCTTATAGAAACTGGTGAGACTATATCATTTTCCAATACATCTAATAATTTTGCCCCCTTAGAGACCCCTATCGAGTCTATTACCAATTTCTTGAAATCATCATTTATTCGCATAGATATTTTTTCTATACCTTAAAGGGGATATTTTTGTAAACCTTCTAAAAAACTTTCCAAAAAAAGATTGATTAGGGAAACCTAAATTTGCAGATATTTCCTTAATAGACAAATCTGACGAAGATAATAACACTTTGGCTTCCATTAAAAGATAGGTATCTATCCATTCACTTGCTGTCTTATGTGTAATCGAATTTAAAACATGAGACAAATATTTAGAAGAGACCGCCAATTTTTGAGAATAAAATTGGAGCTTTTTTTCCTCTTTAAAGTGTTCAGATACTAACGAAAGGAAATTTATACATAATTCCTCTTTTTTAGAATAACTTCTATTAACAATACTCTTTTGATCTAAGATGCTGTAAGAATCATAAATCATAGCCTTGACTATACAGCGTAAAACATCTCTATTATAATTAATGCTTTTATCTTTACTTCTAAAAATAAGTAAGTTGATATAATTGTCATACAAGCTTAACTGCTCATCTGATAGAGAAATAATTGGATTGCTTCTCAAATAAAAGAAATATGCCAATTTGTATATAGAAGATATTAAATCGTAGATAAAATCTTTTGAAGATACTATATACAAACATTTAAAATCGGGAGAAATATATTTGATTTTTGCTAAATTACCTGGTATAAGTAAAATGAAATTATTCTTAGAAAAAACAAACGGGGACATATTTAGCTCTAACTCTAAATGTCCCTCTTTACAAATTGCAAATACAACAGAGTTAACTTTAAATAATTGAGATATTCTATCTCTTAAAATATTTAATTTCTCACCAACTAAAAAATCATTCTCTGTTAAAAAGAATTCAGAAGAAGCATTTTCAAAATAACTTAAATCTATTTCTTGAATATCATTATTTTGCATATGTTCCTATTGTATCTGACAGTTTATCAACAAACTCCTGAATTCTACTACCAAACATAGCTTTAGTTAGAAAATTCATATTTGCTTCAAGTACGACCTTAAAGTTTGTTTGAGAAACAGATATATCATTTAAATTAAAAATAAGAGAGAAATCCAAAGGGAAACCTTCTGTTGGTTTAAATATTATCTTAGAATTAGGAACACGCTCAATTAACTTTAAACCAATCTTTAAACCATTCAATTCTCCCTCTATAGTATCACCTGTTATTACCACCTTATCTTTATATTCGTGTGGAACTCTATCTTTAAAATTATTTAAATCTGAGAGTGTTAAAAAAAGTTGATAAGACGGAACATTTATCAATATCTCTTTTCCTTCAAATTTCTCCATAGCACCTTAACCTATCCCATTCCAAGTAGAGGGACTAATCCTCCACTCTTTTAGTATCTCTAAATCTGATTCCTTTATATAATTATCTTTAACTGCTTCCTCTAACAGAGAATCATACTGACATAGAGTATGTAACTCTATTTCTGCATTTTCAAAAGATCTTCTTGAGGTAGAGAAATTGTATGAGAAAATTGCCACCATCCCTAACACTATTGCCCCCGCCGCATGAAGAGCTTGTGCAGAAGATAAACTACTTTTTCCTGTAGAGATTAAATCCTCCACAACAACCACTCTTTGATTTTTTTCTATAATTCCCTCAACCTGCGCATTAGTTCCGTGATCTTTTGGTTTTGGCCTAACATAAACAAAAGGTTTATTTAAAGCCTCTGCAACCATCATTCCCCAAGCAATAGCACCTGTAGCAACTCCAGCAATAACATCTACATCTTTAAACTCTCTCTGAATAACCTCGACAAATGCATCAACTACAACCTTTCTCTCGTTTACGAAAGATAACATTTTACGATTATCGCAATATATCGGAGATTTCCAGCCTGAAGCCCATGTATAAGGTTTATCCACATTTAAAGTTACAGCTTTAACTGCTAACAATTGTCTTGCAATTCTTTGTTCTACATTCTGCATAACACTCAAATTTCTAATTTGATGTAAATATAATTAAAAGAAGATAAAAAAGCAAAGATTATATTTCCGGATTTACTTTAAGATAATTACATTTGCCACAAATATTTTAAGAATGTATAACATATATTTTAGAAATAGGATTTTAACAATCTGTGAAAAAGATAGCCCTATCTTAAAGGAGAATGACACTATACTTTTACACCCATCAGACAACTATAAATTATCTGATGTTCCTTATATGATGGAGAGCAATACATCATTTAAACATTTAGTTATCACAGAGTTAGGAGATATAAAAAAAGACGAAATATTTAAAAGAGTATTTTCAAAGTCGCAACATATAAATGCGGCAGGTGGACTAATCTCAGATGGTAACGGAGAATACTTGATGATTTATAGAAATGGGGTATGGGATTTACCAAAAGGGAAACAAGAACCAAATGAAAATATTATAATAACAGCACAAAGAGAGATAAAAGAGGAGTGCGGTGTAGATTGTATTCCTCAAAATCTTATTTGTGTTACACACCATGCATACAGAATAAATAAAGTTCTCTATGTAAAACACACCCATTGGTACAAAATGGTAGTAAACCATAATGTAAATATTCAACCTCAAAAAGAGGAGGGTATAGAGAGATGTGTCTGGTGCAGTAGAGAGGAAGTTGGTTATAATCTAAGCAATTCGTATCTATCTATAAGAGAGGTATTTGAAAAAGAGGGAGTGGTCTAAATTACCGTAAATCATTCATCTTCGCATCGGGATGAGAAGAGATATCCAAATAATATTTTTTCATTAAAGAATTGTCGGGGTTAGAATACTTTACCACTGTAGTTTCATATTTATCTCCACTTCTTCCCCATATATCAATACGGACTAATTTCGAGTTATTCTCACTATCTGTCATATATATTTTAGCCTCTCTGTAATAGGCTTTGCTCGCCGGCTTAATAACTATGGTTTTTACCCTTTTCCCATTCAAATTTTCTAACAAAGGCTCACTTACAGTTATACCATCAGATTTTTGCAATAAAGCAAAAGGATTGTTAATCACATCATTAGAACGTTTATTTTTCTGAATTACCAACTCTTTTGTTGCTTCTGAGTAGGCTAATATTTTCTCAGAATCATACTCTATTTCGGAAACTCCTAATATCTTCAAATAAACCTTCTCTTTATTTGCAACTATAAAACCACGATTGATAAACTCCTCACCTTTATGGGAGATTTTTGTCTCAAAATCAATTTTTCTTGAGGAATAGATAAAATCTGAGAGTTGCTCCTTTAGCTTCTCACCATTTGGAGATGTATTTTTTGTCTGCCCTATCGCGATAAATGGGATTATAAGCGACAATATTAACAGGAATAGATATTTTCTTATCATAATTATTGATATTATTTACCAAAAGTTTCTCTTATTTCTTCTAACTTTTGATCTAATGATATCAAATCTGGTACCAAAGATTTTCGAGGCTTACTTCCATCTGCTGGACCAATTATTCCCGCCTTCTCTAATTGGTCTATAACTCGAGACGATCTATTATACCCTAAGTTTAATTTTCTTTGTAGGAAAGATGCACTGCCTACACCATTCATAACTATAAGTTTAGCTGCATCATCAAACATATCATCTCTCCTTGAAAGATCTGCTTCTCCCAAAGGACGAGAAGACTCTACCGAATCATCATCTTCATCATTAACCTCTGGGAGCTCAAACGCTGAAGAGTAACCTACCTGAGCAGAGATACTATCTACAATTTTCTCCACCTCCTCTGTCTC
>CAMNNS010000120.1 GCA_946545765.1 uncultured Bacteroidales bacterium
TAGGGTAGTATATCATCGGTTTATCATATATCGGGAGTAGTTGCTTGCTAATTCCCTTTGTAATAGGATATAATCTTGTTCCACTACCTCCTGCTAAAACAATACCTTTCATATTTTTATATTAGTTATTAAAATTATTATACTCAGCAATAGATATTTAATCCAACACAAATTTACACAATATAATCCATAGTTAGCCCATTATCAATAACTACCTTATATCTAATCAATTTGTTTAATATTAAACTCTATCAAATTTTTAATTGCTCTTTGGCAAATAGGACAGAAAGTTGGGAACATATTATCTCTCATTCTGCAAGTTGGATAAGGTCTATATACCCCTTTAGAAGTATAACCGCCACCTTCATAAATACCCACCTTAAAACCATTCTTCTCCTCATTTTGAAGCCACTCCTTTGTTTGTTGCTCCTTAGAGACAATAATAAAATTATTATCCTTATCGCGATATGAGTTATCAACTAAATCACCCCACTTACTATTGAAATCTTTGAGAGTAGTAATATTGGCTTCCCATGGTTCTGTCTCTGAATTATATACACTTGCATCATCATAAAAGTACTCATCTGCTAATCCGGCAAAACTATGACCGAACTCGTGAACAACAACAGGCGAACTATACCTATTGCTCGCTGCAGACAAAACATAAGAATTATAGATTCCTCCGCCACCATAATTATCTGTATTTGCCAAGATAATAATGTGTTCATAAGGTACTTCTGCTATATTATCGTGTAGTTTGAATAATTTAAGTGTAGTTAAATATCTATCGGAATAGAATGTATTAAAATGGGAATTCAAAGCGGTGTTTAACCAAATATTCTTACCTGGAATACTTACTCCACTATCAACAGACTCAGGGGCTACAGCAATAAAATTAAAATTATTCTTAAAACTCCTAAAAGGTTCGTATTCAAGTATAGAGTTTACTGTCTGTTCTGCATTAGAATAAAATTTCTCCAATTCATTTTTTGTATAACCCTCTGCAACTATTGCAATATCTATACAATCTTTACTTTTTCCCCCTTTATGAATATACTTATATGGCGTTTTAATAATATGGTTATCACTGTCTGACAGGAGATTTAATGCGTATTTTTTTTGCGTATTACTATTAAACTCCTCTTCAAATGAGATATTATTATGAGGTTTAATCAGTATATCATTAGGATCTACTTTAAATGAGTACTCTGCAAGAACTTCACCCATTTTACCATATAGTACAACACTAACAACTGCTCTACTTTGTGGCATTGGTAAAAGAAAGACATTTTCAAAAGATTTTGTAACACTTTTTGCCTCTTCCTCATATTGCCATTCTTGAAAAAGAGTAGAGAAAGTATTTTTATAGAGGATAGTACCTTGTTCATTAGATAGTGTAATTTGCCCATTACCTTTAAGAGGCACTCTATCTAAATTATATCTTCTGCCCCACCAACCTTTATAACTCTCTAAACTATACAGAGATATATTACTTTCTTTGGCATTTCCACTAAAAATTAGATTTACCCTTAGTGTTAGATTAAAGTTCAAATCATTGTTATCACTCTCAACACTTTTTGCAAATGAACTCACAGAAGAACAGAGAGATAAAAGAAGAATGAATAGTGTTATTTTCCTTATCATAAATGTTAATTATTTTTAACTAATGGCATTAAATCTAAAGTATCAAGTTCTAAAAATTTTTGAATATAAATTTCTGAACTATCTGTTAATTTGGTTTTTATAAGAGATAAATCTATGTTAATTTTCTTTACCAAAGAACTTAAAGAGTTTATAATATCCTTAAACTGGTCAGAAGCAACAATATCTTTTATCAGACTATCTAAACGAGGGGCTTCTTTATCGATAATCTCTTTAAAACCTGAGATATAGCCGGGAGAAATGTTATCAAAAACTTTTAATTCATCTTTTAAAACTTTAACTGAATCTTGAGAATGATTAAAAGCCTCACTCCTTTTCTCCCTTTCTTGTTTATCAAAATGGGTATAATCAGACTCAAATTTTAAGACAAAACTGTCAATTTTTTGTGGCAGTTTTTGAACTCTGTTAGAACAAGAGGAGAGCAAGATAAAAGAGAAGAACAGAGGGAGAAAGTTGATTCTAATAAAAATGTATCGTTTAGTAATTATTTTCATCGCGATAAGATTGATAAAAATCTCTAAAAATTTAATATTCTCAAAAGTAACAATTATTTCAAAGATTAAAAAGTGAATATATAAAAAAAACAGCCATTAAAAGATACTAACTCGCAACATTACAACCAATCAATTTAATAGTTATCTTTGCTAAAGAGTTATAAAAATATAAGCTATGTTCACATTACCTCATCTAAAATATAAGCACGCAGATTTAGAACCAATTATAAGTGCTAAAACTATAGAGTATCACTATGGCAAACATTTGCAGACATATATAAATAATCTAAATAAACTTATAGAAACCACCAATTTAAAAGATGCATCATTAGATGAGATTATAAAAAAATCAGATGGGGCTGTTTTTAACAACGCTGCTCAAACATATAACCACATTTTATATTTTGAATCTTTAACTCCAAAGCATCTTATTGATAAAGAAATAAATACCATTCACGAAGGAGATTTGAAAAATGCGATAGAATCTAAATGGAATAGTGTAGAAGATTTTATAAAAGAATTCTCCGATACAGCTTTAGGTATATTTGGTTCGGGTTGGGCATGGCTTTCAAAAGACATTAACAATAAACTTGTTATAACCACAGAATCCAATGCAGGCAATCCATTAACATCCAATCTTACTCCACTATTTACAATAGATATTTGGGAGCACGCGTACTATTTAGATTATCAAAACAGGAGGGGGGAATATATTAAAGAATTATGGCAAATAGTTGATTGGCAAGAAATTGAAAATAGATTTAAGAAATAATAATTAACTAAATAATAAACTAACACTATGAAAAGAACAATAAATTTTCTATCGATAATAGGTGTCGTAGCAGTTTTATTTTTTTCACAATCATGCAGTAGTTTAAATCAAGCCGCATTATTACAAGGTGGGCAAAAAGTCCTACAAGCAGCAACACTTTCTGATCAACAAATACAAGCGTATGTAGCTGAATACGTGGCTTATTCAGATAAACAAAATAAGGTTTTACCAGAATCAGACTCTTATACAAAAAGATTAAGAAGAATCACATCAGGAATAACAAGTGTAGATGGAATTCCTCTAAATTTTAAAGTATATAAGACAAACGATGTTAATGCCTTTGCTTGTGCCGATGGTAGCGTTAGAGTATATACTGGTTTATTGGATTTAATGACTGATGATGAAGTGCTTGGAGTTATTGGACATGAGATTGGGCATGTAGGACTAAAGCATACACGCAAACAATTCCAACAAGCCCTTTTAACCTCAGCACTAAGAGACGGAATTTCTTCTGTAGGTGGAACAATTGCAGCGTTAAGTCAATCTCAATTAGGCGAACTCGGAGAAGCATTGGCAAGTAGCTCATTTTCAAGAAAACAAGAGGCTGAAAGTGACGAATACGGCTATAACTTTTTGGTAAAAAATGGTAAAAATCCTTGGGCTATGGTAATGTCATTTGAAAAGTTACAATCTTTAGAATCAAGGGCTAATACGTCAAATGCTGTAAGTAATCTTTTTTCTTCTCATCCCGATATAGCGAGCAGAATTAAGACAATGAGTGCAAAAGCAACAAAAGATGGATATAAAAGACCTAAATAGACCCAAATAATTCATTAATAACATATTTGACCAACCGAGGTTCTAATAGAATCGGTAAGACTAATCCATAAAGAGCACCCCAAAAATGGGCTGAATGACCAATATGATCTATATTTTTCTTTGCCATAAAATAACAATAAATCAAATATAGTGGAGCAAAAATATAGGCTGGTATTGGTATAGGAATCAAGAAGATATAAACACTCATTTTAGGAGCAAATAATATAGAGGCAAATAATACAGATGATATTGCTCCCGATGCACCCAAAGCATTATATTCGGGATTCTCTCTGTTTTTGCAATAATCAGGGATAGAAGAAATTACTATCGCAGAGAGGTAAAAACCGACAAAAAGAATTCGTGCATAAAAAGAATTTCCGCATAGGTATTCAAACCCCTGCTCTACCAACCCTCCAAAGAAATAGAGAGTAACCATATTAAATACCAAATGACCCCAGCTTCCATGAATAAAACCATGTGTTAATACTCTGTAATACTGTCTGTTATACTTAATGTGATAAGCATTGAACAAAAGTTTGTAAACTATATTCTTATTGCTAAAACAATAAATTGATATAATAGAAGTTATCGCGATAATATATATGTGAATAGACATAATAATGTAATGATTAATGTGTAATGCGAAGTTAATACATTTTCATCGCCACGACACAAATATTCACAAAAAAGGCATAGATGGTTATTAATGCACAAGTAGTTAATATATATATTCTAAGGTTCAAGATTAGTTAAATATTATTAAATTTGTTTAACTAATTGATATTTAATGT
>CAMNNS010000121.1 GCA_946545765.1 uncultured Bacteroidales bacterium
ATGTTGTTGTAACTTTCCATCTAATTATTTGCCCTAATATTTTTGCAAAAAGACCTGCCATTACAAAGGCGAATAAAGGATTCATTCCCAAAGCTTTAAAAGGGGTAAAAGGTTTATCTTTCCCTTTAACATCTATAAAGTATATAAAGAATGCGAGCATTAAAATTGCCCACCCACCAGCGTAAAGTACATACGAACCAGTCCATAATTTTTTAATTATCGGGAGCCATATACTCAAAACCATTCCGAGCCCCAAACAAACCATACCAATAATAAACAGACGGGCAACAGTCTCTATTTTATTCTCCCCTTTTCTGCAAATATTTCCTACAAGAAAACCAAGTAAAACTGTACATGCTCCACCTAAAACTCCAACTATCCCCTCGGGATCAAAAGGGAATCCCTCACCATGATAAACATGATTTTCTCCCACCATTCCAAGTGCATTAAATAGTTTTACATCTACCATTCCAGCCCCTTGACCGGCTGCAGAAAGTGCCCCTTTTGCCCCATTGACAAGTGGTGCAGAATTATCTCCAATTAGTACAAAGATAATCCACTCTAAAGCCATTAGAATAGCCATAGAAATGATTATTTTTTTTGGACTTTTTACCCATAGTGCAATAATTCCCCCAACTATATAACATAGGGCTATTCTTTGTAAAACTCCAAAAATTCTTAGATGTTCAAATTTATATGCTACATTGCCCCAGAAAGATAAATCCTCTTTTAATGGTACTTGTATAAAAGGGAAAGCATTTAGGAGTAAGCCTATTAGAAAAATAATTCCCCCCCTTTTAAGAAGTTTGCTAACACTCTGTTTAGAGATACTCTCGCTGTACTTTGCAAAAGAGAAAGCCATAGCCGCCCCAACAACAAATAAGAAGAAAGGGAAGACTAAATCGGTAGGGGTGCAACCTGCCCAAGGTGCGTGTCTTAAAGGGCTGAAAACATATCTCCAAGAGCCGGGATTATTAACTAAAACCATTCCAGCAACTGTCATACCCCTAAGGAGATCAAGAGCTACATAGCGTTTATTTTCCATATTATTTATCCGTTTTTAAACGATTATATAAATTTAGACATTGCTATTTATCGCAAAAATAGTTAATTTGCTCCATAATTCATTATGGAACTCTTTTATTCAACACTAATAAGTAATATTGGTACTCATTCGCAAGATAAAAAGATACTATTCTTAACGAATGAAGAGGCTTCTCATTGTGTAAAAGTTTTAAGGCACAAAGAAGGGGATACAATCTTTGTAATAAACGGAGCAGGAACTCTTTACAGATGTATAATTCAAAAGGTTTCAAAAATCGGGCAACTATCTAAATTAGAATCTTCTTTATTGAGCAACTTAGTAGATGAGAAGAAAAATAATTCTAAAAAAGTAAATGGAGGTAAAGGATCTGAAATGGTTGTGATATGTTCTATAGAGGACATTTTGCAAGGCGAAGGGGGGAGAGACTATAGACTCATAATGGCTGTATGCCCTACAAAAAATTTAGATAGATATGAGTGGTTTGCAGAGAAGGCAACGGAATTTGGAGTAGATAGAATTATCCCGATAATATCTACTCACTCTATTAGGACAACAATAAAAAAGGAGAGGTTAGAGGCGATAGTTCTTTCTGCTACTAAACAATCTTTAAAAGCATATTTGCCTGAAGTAGAAGAGGTTAAAACAGTTGCAGATTTTTTGAATTCTTATCGCGATGAGAGTATTATAAAACTGATAGCACATTGCGAGGAGGGTGATAAAAAGTTTATAAGAGAGATTTTGTCTGAAGTTAATGATAAACATATTAGGTCTAAGTTGCGTAAAACCCCAGAAATAGTGATAATGATAGGACCAGAGGGGGATTTTTCTAAAGAAGAAATCGTTTATGCAAAACAAGTGGGTTTCAGGGAGATAACCCTTGGGATTTCAAGACTAAGGGTAGAGACAGCTGCCCTTGCCTGTGTTAGTGAAGTATATTTTTCTTTTAATAATAATTGTTCAAATAATTAAAATTATGGTAGATAATAAAATTCAAGTTAATCCTGTAAAAGCGGTTGTATTAAGCTTTTGTATCCTTTTGGTCGTTATTTTACTATTAATGTTTGGATTGCCAGCTTATAGAGTTTGGCAGCAACAGATGTCTGGAAAGGCTGAATATGCTAAAGCAGAACAAAATAGACGAATAAAAATAGAGGAGGCTAAAGCTAATTTAGAGGCAGAAAAATTAAATGCTCAGGCAGAGATAGAGAGGGCTAAGGGAGCTGCTGAGGCTATTAAAATAGAGAACGGTTCTATTACACCTACTTATATACAGTATTTGTGGGTGCGTCAGCAGAATGCGAGTTCAAATAACAGACTCATTTACATCCCTACAGAGGCGGGCCTACCTATTCTCGAGGCGGGGAGAACTGTTAGTAGAGATTAGTCTTTTTTCTTAACAATTGTAACATAGATTAGTAGCACTATATTCATCATTAGTGCGTAAATTATTGCAGGTATTGCAAATTGCGAGTTTCCAAAAATAAATGGGCTACTTGCAAGTGTAATAGCTTGTGCTGCGTTTTGCATACCAACTTCTATTACAATGGTTTTTCTCTCTTTTATATTGGTCTTAATTATTAAGCACAATAGGGTGGCAGTTATAATAGAGACAATTAAAAGTGCTGTAGTTGCCCCCCCTATTTTTGTAAAATTACCGAGTATTGTATCGTGATGCTGAATAAAAAATATTCCTGCCAAAAGCATTAAAGCGGGGAAGGCTATTTTAGAGAGAACTTTATCTATTCTCTTTGCCTTTTCTGTTAAGAATTTCTGCATAATAAATCCTAAAATAATAGGGACAAGCATAAGTAATATATTCTGAACAAGTAAATTACCAACAGGAAGAGTAAAGGTTGAAGGTAAGTCTCCTTGAATATTACTAATAGCAATACTCAATACTATAGGTATTGTAAAGATTGTGATAATTGAGGATATAGCCGTAAGAGTTACAGATAATGCAACATTTCCCCCGGCAATTTTTGAGAAAATGTTAGATGAACTTCCTCCGGGAGAACAAGATATTAGTATCAAACCTATGTAAAAAATAGGTTCTAATTTAAAAATAGTAGCTATTGCAAAGGCAATCGCAGGAAGTATGATTATTTGCCCTATTGTTCCAAGAATCAATGCCTTTGGCTTTTTAATTAACTCTTTAAAATCCTTTATATTTAGGGTCAAACCTAAATCAAACATTAATATTACAAGTATAGGTAATACCAATAGAATAAGTTTATCTCCCATTATCTTTAATTTTATTTTCTAATAATTTCTATTTCTCCTTTTACTCCAACTTTAATTATTTGAGAGGCTTTATGTGTAGAACTTTTCTCCTCAATCGTATGGGGTACAATGTAGTTTACAGCATTTTTAATCTCTTCTGGAATATCTTTAAATCTCTTTGGTGTCTCTTCTCCCGATATATTAGCAGAAGTTGATATTATTGGTTTTTTAGTTTTATAAGATAGTTTTTGACAGAATTGGGTCATCGGGATTCTTATTGCAACACTCCCATCTTCTGCTATAGCATTATCTGCTAAGCCTTGAGCTTGAGGGTATATGATTGTCATGGGGGAAGTATTTACCTCTATTAAATCAAGAGCTATGTTGGGAATCTCTTTGACATATCTTGCAAGCATATCCAAATTTGCTACGAGTATAACCAAAGATTTTTTCTCGTCTCTTTGTTTTATGTTGAATATTTTTTCAACTGCTTTGGGATTTGTAGCATCGCACCCTAACCCCCAGACAGTATCTGTAGGATAAAGTATAACTCCTCCATCTTTAATAACTTGTGCTGCAGATTCAATAGCACTACTCTCTAAGTTTGTCTCTTTTTTCTCCCTAATTATTTTTTGATTATTTTTCATCTATAATATTGTCTTGATTGGATACTATATCTTTATTTGGTTATAGCAAAATCTGCTATAATAGGATAATGGTCTGAATTATTAATCTCTAAAGTGGTGTGTTTTAGGCAGTGATATTCTACAGGTACAAATATATAGTCTATCCTTAGTAGTGGCCAACAATAGGCGTATGTTGCCGAAAATCCTTTGCCACTCTCTTTAAATGTATCTTTATGACTCTTTGAGAATCTATGATATGCGTATGACATCGGGGTTTCGTTGTTGTCGCCACAAATGATAGTTGGGTATTTGCTTTCTGAAATTTTTTCTTCTATTATACCAACTTGTTTAGAGCGTCTTAATAGTGTGTTTTTTATTTTAGTGTGTACTTTAAGAATCTCATTTGAAATATATTCCACCTCTTTATCTTTATTAAAGATTCTTTTAATTAGCGAGGGGAAAGATATATTATACGACTCTAAATGATTGTTAAACAACCTAATAGTGTCGTTGTTAATAACAATATCTGCATAGAGAGAGAGATTTGTACTCCCTTTAAAAGTGATAACTCTTGATTTAAGAATTTTGTGTTTTGAAAAAATAACATTTCCAAAACATACCCCTGTTAATTTGTTCTG
>CAMNNS010000122.1 GCA_946545765.1 uncultured Bacteroidales bacterium
TTCTGCTATTATTAGTAGGGATATTTCTATAATTACTTTTGTCTAAAAGTTGATTTTGGAGTTCTTGCTTAGCTATAGACTTTATCTTTTCTAACTTCTCTTGCTCTTTTTCTTTTAGTAATTTAGATATTTGATTGTCTGCATCTGTCACAAAAGAATATTCCTGTTTTCTTATAGTTCTAACAGAAAATATAATGAGTAGCAACAATATAACAATATGAACCCCGAGTGTTATATATAATCCTATAATTTTACTCTTTTTATCTTGTAGGGCAAAACGCTCTAAATCCTCGTCTGAAATGAGGGGATCTATCCTTAAACTATTCTCTTCTTTTTCTACAAGATTGCCCATTGAATCTCTTTTATAGATGATAAAAATTATACAGACAATTATTGAGCCTTTTCTTTAAGAGCTTTTTCTATAGTTGCAACCAAAACGCTAATAGCCACTTTATTATGTCCACCTTGAGGAATAATTATATCTGCATAACGCTTGCTTGGTTCTATAAATTGAAGATGCATTGGTTTTACAGTCTCTTGATAACGTTTTAAAACTTGCTGGACATTTTTTCCCCTCTCTGCAATATCTCTCTCTATTACCCTACCAAGCCTGTCGTCTGCATCTGCATCTACAAAGATTAAAATATCGAACATATTTCTAAGTTGCTCGTTTGTAAAGATTAGTATCCCTTCAACTATAATGATTGTTGCAGGTTCAACATGCACAGTTTCATCTGTAGAACGAGAGCAAGTTATGTATGAATAAACAGGTTGCTCAATGCTTTTACCACTCTTTAATTGTTTTAAATCCTCTATTAGCAAATCAAAATCTACAGAATTTGGGTGATCAAAATTATGAACAGCTTTTTGAGCGGGGGTTAAAAAACTACTATCCTTATAGTAAGAATCTTGTGGAATAACCACAACATCTTCAGGTTTTAAAAGATTTTTAAGCTTTTGAACTACAGTAGATTTTCCACTTCCGGTTCCCCCGGCGATTCCTATTATAAGCATATTTTTAAAATTTTTGATTACTATTTACAAGTATTAAAACTCTGCATTCTTTGGAGTTCTCGGGAATGGTATCACATCTCTAATATTCTGCATACCGGTAACAAACAACAATAACCTCTCAAAACCCAATCCAAAACCACTATGAGGGCAAGTTCCATATTTTCTTGTATCTAAATACCACCACAAATTTGTTGTATCCATCTTCAAATCCTCTACTCTCTTCATTATCTTTTCTAAAGAAGATTCTCTTTCACTACCACCTATAATTTCTCCTATTTTAGGGAATAAAACATCCATACCTCTAACTGTCTTGCCATCATCGTTTTGCTTCATATAGAATGCTTTTATATCCTTAGGGAAATCGGTAAGAATTACAGGTTTATTAAAGTGCTTTTCAACCAAGTATCTTTCATGTTCACTTTGCAAATCTGTACCCCAGCTAACAGAAAACTCAAATTTCTCACCGCTATTAACTAAAATATCTATCGCTTGAGTATAAGTAACATGCTGGAATTTAGTGTTTACAACACTCTCCATTCTACTAATTAACTCCTTATCGAACATATCATTTAGGAACTGCAAATCCTCTTTACAATTGTCTAATGCATATTTTACAAGATACTTTATAAAGTCTTCTGCAAGCTCCATATTATCATACAAATCATAGAACGCCATTTCTGGCTCAATCATCCAAAACTCTGCGAGGTGACGCGGAGTATTGGAATTCTCTGCCCTAAAAGTTGGACCAAATGTGTAGATTTTTCCAAGAGCTGTTGCCCCTAACTCACCTTCCAATTGTCCACTTACTGTTAATGCTGTCTGTTTTCCAAAAAAATCTGTAGAAAAATCTACCTCTTTTTTATCCTCTGTTAAAGGGATGTTCTTTAAATCCATTGTTGTTACTTGAAACATTTCACCCGCTCCCTCACAATCACTCTCTGTAATCAATGGAGTATGAAGATAATAGAAATTATGTTCGTTAAAATATTTATGAATTGCATATGCCATTGCATTTCTGATTCTAAACACACAACCAAATGTATTTGTCCTCATTCTCAAGTGAGCTATACCTCTTAAAAACTCCATTGTATGCCCTTTCTTTTGGAGTGGATAAGACTCAGCATCTGCCTTCCCATAAATCTCAATTTCAGAAGCTTGGACTTCTACTGTTTGCCCTTTGCCCATACTCTCCACCAACAAACCTTTTACACAAAGACAAGCTCCGGTAGTTATCTCTTTCATAAAATCTTCAGAAAATTTTTCGCCATCGCACACTATCTGCATATTCTTAATAGTGCTACCATCATTCAACGCAATAAAAGAGACATTTTTATTACCTCTTTTTGTCCTAACCCAACCTTTTACTACAACATCTTTCCCAGGAGTTTCTGAAAATAACTGCTGAATATTTTTTCTTGTGAATTCACCCATGATATTATCAATTATAATCTTCTAACTATTTAACATATTTTTCTATCGCTTCTGACCATATTTTATATCCCTCTTTATTTATGTGTAATCCGTCTTGTGTCAGAGAAGGATTAAGAACTTGTTTTTCTATCGGAAGTGATAAGTCAGACTTTCCATTTATTAAAAATAAAGGGTATAAATCTATAAATGTAACCTTTTCTTTTTTAGCCTCTTTCTTTAGTAAAAAATTTATCTCTGTTACCATATATCCTTTCCCTTTTAATAGTTTGTACCTATTAAAACTCTCATTAAATGGGAGTAAACTTTGAAGATATATTTTTGTCTTAGGAGACTCTTGTTTAATTCTTTTTACAACAGAGATTATCCCCTCTGCAATTTGAGAAGATGATAGGTTGTGACTAATATCATTTACCCCAGTAAGTAAAAATACTTTAGCAGGTTTCCCTTTTAAAATTTCATCTAATCTATCGTTTATTCCAGAATAGGTATCACCAACAATTCCCCTATTTCTCACTGCTCCACCCTTTTTAGCAAGTGTCTTATTTACAGCAGGATAATAAGTGTGCCATTTTCCACCTTCTGTTAAAGAATTGCCTAAAAAGACAATATCATTTTTACCTATTGGAGCCTCGGACTCAAACATACTCACCCTTTTGTAATAGTAGTCTGTATATTTAGCCTTTGCATCCATAGCTTTCATAATATTCAAAGGAATATCAGTATTATTTATCCTTCCTGCAAATAGTTCAGAACCAACACCTACTGCAAATACAGGCACATATACACCTGTATGTGATTTGGTTGTCCAGCCTATCCTCGCTTTTTGGCTCAATGTATCTAAAACCTCGCTTGACATATAATTCTCTACCGAAAGCTCTTTGTTATCAACTTTCTTAATAGCTTCATCTACAATACTTAAATCATATTTATAACCTCTCTCTCTACCCAAAGCCAAACCTCCTGTTTCATGATCTGCAGTAACAACTATAAGAGTCTCATCGGGATGTTGTAAATAAAAATTATACGCAACTTTTATTGCTTCATCCATATCTAAGGTCTCTGTAATAACACCAGCAAAATCGTTATTGTGAGCACTCCAATCTATCTTACCTCCCTCACACATAATGAAAAAACCTTTATCAGATGGTTTATACAAAAAATCTATCGCCGACTCAAGTACTTGTTTTAGAGTTAAATCATCTTCTTCTCTGCCAATTACAAAAGGCAAAATATCATCTTTCTTATCTTTTTTATTTTGTAAAAGCAATATCTTTTCTGCCCCTTGATTTCGTTTAACCTTGTAATCATCAACTCCGTAAGCTACGGAATAATTGTATCGCGATAACTTATCATAAATCATCTTCTCTGCATTTGGCTCTTTTTTATCTTTTGCCCCTTCAAAGCCACCACCGCCAAAAAAATCAAAGCCACTCTCAGGGAGTTGAAGGGCAATATTAAAGTACTCTTTTCTACTTATAGAATGGGCAAAAAATCCAGCAGGAGTAGCATGGTCTATTGTTACACTTGTCATTATACCAATCTTGTAGCCAAGCTCTTTTAGTTTATATGTAATTTGCTTAACATTTGTGGAATCGGGATATACTCCCACAACATTGTTATTTGTTTTATGTCCCGATGCGAGTGCCGTTGCCGAAGCAGATGAGCAAGTTATCATATTAGAGTACGAGTATGTTGTAGCCATTCCTAAAACAGGGAATTGAGTCATTGTTAAAGGTTCACTACCGATAATACCCTTTTTAGTGGCAAGATAAGCCTCAGTTATACCAACATGGGAGAATCCCATACCATCTCCTATAAATAGAAAGACATATTTAGCTCTCTTATTGGATACATTCTCATTCTGGGCAAAAATTGTAGTGGAAAAGATTACAAATAAAGAGAGTATAATTGCAATCTTTGATATTCTATAGTGTCTCATATTTAATAATATTACTCTTGTAAATACAACCTACAAATTTACAAAAAGGATTTTAAAGAAACAATTTACAAGTTGAATCTGCAGTTTAACTAAGTTCAATTAGTAAATGCAACTTTTTAAAAGATCACAATTAACTAAACAG